>JAJAZK010000388.1 GCA_026785765.1 Rhodoferax sp.
TCGCCGGTTTGGCGCTGCTGATTTTTGGCTCGGGGCCGGTGCGCGGCTTTGCCGTCGTGCATTGCATCGGAATCCTGACCAGCATGTTCTCCGCAGTCTTCTTCTCGCGTGGTTTGGTGAACTTCTGGTACGGACGGGTGAAAAAACTCAAGGGCGTCTCCATCGGCACGGTGTGGCGACCGGATGCTGGCAACGAAATTGCCCCATCGGCGCGCGGAAAGTAAGACATGGAATTTTTCAAGATCCGGCGCGACATTCCCTTCATGCGCCACGCGTTGGTGCTCAACGCGGTGTCGCTGACCACATTTGTGCTGGCGGTGTTCTTTCTGTTCAGTCGCGGTTTGCACCTGTCGGTCGAGTTCACTGGGGGCACCGTCATGGAAGTCGGTTACACCCAGCCGGCGGATGTGGCCAAAGTTCGCTCGGTGATTGCCGGGCTCGGTTACACGGACATCCAGGTGCAGAATTTTGGAACCGCACGCGATGTGCTGATCCGTCTGCCAGCGCAAAAGGGGGTGAGCTCGGTACAACAGAGTGAGGCTGCGTTCGTGGCCCTCAAGAATGCCGATCCGCAGGCGACGTTGCGGCGCAGTGAATTTGTCGGTCCCCAGGTCGGTCAGGAGCTGGCGGTGGACGGTGTCAAGGCGCTGGCCATGGTGATTGTGGGCATCATGCTGTATCTGGCGATCCGCTTCGAATGGAAGTTTGCGGTGGCAGCCATCGTTGCGAATTTGCACGATGTGGTCATCATTCTGGGATTCTTTGCGTTTTTCCAGTGGGAGTTTTCACTCGCGGTGCTGGCAGCGGTGCTCGCAGTCCTTGGATATTCGGTGAACGAATCGGTCGTTATCTTCGACCGGATTCGCGAGAACTTCCGGCGCTTTCGCAAGATGAATACGGAGCAGATCATCGATAACGCCATCACTTCCACGATCAGTCGTACTATCATTACCCACGGTTCCACCCAGATCATGGTTTTGTCGATGCTGCTTTTTGGCGGTCCAACCCTGCACTACTTTGCTTTGGCATTGACGATCGGCATTTGTTTTGGCATCTATTCCTCTGTGTTTGTCGGCGCCGCCATTGCGATGTGGCTGGGCATCAAACGCGAAGACATGGTCAAGGGTGCTCCTTTGAAGCCGGGTGATCCGAATGACCCGAATGCCGGTGCCACCGTCTGAAGCCCGATTGATCCATGGCGTCTTCAAGACCTCCATCGACCCAGCGTAGCCATCTGTCACAGGACACACGGGAGCGGTTTGTGGCGGACACGGGCCGTGCCCTGACAGAGATTTACGGCGCGGTCCAGGAGAAGCTCTCGGCATTGGTGAACGAGGCAGCGCCGTCGCGCGAGATGCAGGTGCGCCGTGATGCCTGGACTTTTTACCAGCGTGCCAAAGCCCAATGGCGTGACGGAACCTTGCGTGGCTGGCAACAGGCGATGCTGCCGGCGTCGAATTTTGCCAAGACGGATCTGCAGGACATCGACGCCCTGCAGTTGGTTGGCACCGATGTGGTGGAGAACAAGATTCTCGCGTCGCGGCTGGTGTTGCGCGTCATGGACAAGGTCAGTACGGAGCTCGATGACCTGCGGCTGCGCATCCGGTATATAGAGAATACTGCCGATCTTGAGCGGGGCGACGTATTGCGGCCCGAGGTGCTGGTGCTGGTGCTGGTCGAGCAGTGGGCGGCAGCGGGTATGCCCAGCGGCAGTTGGCCGCTGATCAATGACGTGGTTCAGACTTTGCTGTCCGAGCGCCTGAAGCAGGCTTACCACAAGGCCAACCAGCACTTGATCGAGCAGGGCGTGATGCCGGTGATCGAACTCAAGGACCGGGTGAAGCGCGCCGCGCCGACGGTCTCGCCTCCGCGGCCCCAGGCTCCGCGGCCCCAGGCACCGGACCAGGGCCCCCACAGCGAATATCCCGATAGTGCGGCTGGGGGTCATGGCGGGTATCCGTCAGGCCGTGGCGGCGGCAGCCAGAGTTACGACGGCGCGATCTCATCGCGCGGCGGGTTCCGGCAGGACCTTGGCGGTCGCATGTCGGCGTCGGGTTCCGCACCGTTCGATGGGCCGCAGGGTGGGGGCTGGAGCGCCGACCCCGGTGCGGACATGCGCGGCGGCCCGGTCGCGGCTGGAAACCGCCCAGGCGCTTCGGGCAATCAGGCTGGTGCGCACTCGCAGCAAGGTTCGCAGCATGATGCGCGGCAGGCGCCGGAAATGGCGGGCACGGCCAATGCACAGCGGCACGCGGCGGCAACCCAGGAAGAAACGCGCATGATGACGGCAGCCACGCCGTTGGCACGGGCGCGCAGTCGCGCGCAGGGAGTTCTGGGTCAGCTCAAACGCCTGCTGGTAGGGCGTGTCGGGCCGGAGTTCGATGCGACCTCGTATGAGCAGGCCTCCCCCGGCCTCGCCGCGGCGATCATCGCGCGGCGGGCGGAAAATGCGGCGTCGTATGGCGCCAGTGGAACGGCCTACGAGGATTACAGCCCGGCTGGTGTGGCGGTGGTCGCGGGCCGCTTGCGCGCACAGACGATAGAACTCAAGAACAAGGCCGAAACCAAGGGTGAGAAGGCAACGATAGAGATCGTTGCATTGATGTTCCAGTCGATTTTGCAGGAAGAGCGTATCCCGCCCGGCATCCGGGTCTGGTTTGCGCGGCTGCAAATGCCGGTGTTGCGGGTAGCGCTGGCCGAGCCCGATTTTTTTGGTACTGCGAGCCATCCGGCGCGCCAATTGATTGACCGGATGGGGTCTTGTGTGATGGGCTTCGATGCCAGTGGCATCCAGGGCAGCGCTTTGGAGAAGGAGATCAAGCGCGTGGTACAGGTGATTGAGCAGTACCCGGAAACCGGTAAGCGCGTCTACGAGCTGGTGTATTCGGAGTTCCAGAAGTTCCTGCAGAAGTTTCTGGCTGGCAGCGGTTTGGCACAGAAAGTCGCAAGTGTCGCGCAACAGGTGGAGCAGAAGGAAACACTGACGATCCAGTACACGATAGAAATGCGCAATACGCTCAAGGATCTGCCGGTGCGTGAGGAAATCAGGGTTTTTCTGTTCAAGGTCTGGGCCGAAGTGCTGGCCGTGGCTGCAGTGCGCAAAGGCCCGCAGCATGCCGAAACCCTGGAGCTGAAAAAGACTGCCACTGACCTGGTGTGGGCGGCCAGTGCCAAGCCCAACCGCAGTGACCGGGCGAAGGTGATACAGGATTTGCCCAAGTTGTTGCAGCGTCTGCGTTCCGGCATGTTGCTTCTAGGCATGGCACCGAGTCAGCAGGACATCCACGTCAAGACCGTCAGCGACACCTTGGCCGACGCCTTCCTGTCCAAGACCCAGGCAATTCCGACCGCGCAGATCGATGCCATGGCCAAGCGCCTGGCGAATCTGGAGGATTTCGTGAGCGAGGATGGCATGGGCGACCTGCCCCTGGATGCGGAGAGCATCGAGTTAATGCTGGGTATTGACCCTGCCACGATCGACGTGGTGGCCAATGGAGGCTCCAAACCCACCAATGCCATGCTGGCCTGGGCGCAGGAGCTGGAGCTGGGATCGTGGTACACGCTGGACCACAACGGCCGAATCACCAAGGTCCAGTTTGTATGGCGCAGCGAGCGCAAGCAGCTCAACCTGTTTGCGTCGACAGACGGACATAGTTACCTGATCCAGGCTGGGCGCATGGCGGCCTATTTGCAGGCCGGCCTGTTGCTGCCTCAGGAAGAAGAGGCCCTGACGGTACGCGCCACCCGTGACGCGCTGGCCAAGATCGAGGCGAATCCGGAGCGCTTGCTGGGTTGATCCGGGGTCAGCGTTTCAGTGGCCGATGCGGCTGTTGCCGTCGTCGCACAACTCGTCCAGAATCAGTGCGTCTGGCTCTTCACCGTAACTCCAGTAGACCATCAGGACAATGATCTTCAGGTCATCCAGATCGATCATGTCGGTGCCGGACGCCAGTGCGCGATCCAGCACCACCTCGCGCATGTAGGCCGGCAATACACCCGACGATTCGAGGAAGCTTATGAAGCCAAGGCATAGCGGTCCGAGCCGGTTCTGCTCCTCTATCGAATACACCCGCATGCTGGCTGACGACTGTGCCACTGAAGTAAGTGAGTCGTTTGATGGCGTCGCTGGTTCAGCCCGTGGACTGATCCTGGTATTGCGGGTTGCCAGGCTCAGCGCGCCGAGCCATGCAAGGGCTTGTTGGATTTCGTCGGCCTCGAAGCCGACTGCGCGCAACTTGCGCTGGAGTTGATCGGGCTGGGGGCATGCGTCGCCGCCCCAGTAGTTTTCGTAGACGAACACGAGAACTTCGAACATGGCCCGAATATAGCCTAGTCCATCATTGCCAGCGCCATCGGCGCATTTGTGTTCTGTGGACGCTGATTCAGGCACTGGTAATGCGTTGGAACAACGCACCTGGCAGGCGCGCTACCAGACCGGCCAATTCGAGTTCCATCAGCTGGGCCTGCAGGGTGGCAGTATCAAGACCAGTGCGGGCCAGCAACGCGTCCAGGCCCAGCGGGTCGTGGCCAAGCGCGTTCAGCACGCTTGCGCCATGGGGTCCAGGAACAGGCGCTGCTGGGTCGGCCTGGCGCAATGGCGCTGCGGGTGAACCAGGCAGCAAGTCTTCAAGGATGTCCTCGGCCGACTCAACCAGTTTTGCGCCTTGTTTGATCAGCGCATGGCAGCCGCGCGATTGGGTGGAGTGGATCGAGCCAGGAATCGCAAACACCTCCCGGCCTTGTTCTGCGGCCAGGCGTGCCGTGATCAGGGACCCGCTTTGCAATGCGGCCTCCACGACCAGCGTCCCGCGCGACAGGGCCGCAATGATGCGGTTGCGCCGCGGAAAATTGGCTGCCAGCGGTGGTGTCCCGATCGGATACTCGCTGAGCAGCAGGCCACGTTGTGCGATCTCGTGGGCCAAGGCAAGGTGTGACTTGGGGTAGACCCGGTCCAGGCCAGTCCCGACCACCGCCACTGTAGCCAGCTGCGCGCTGCCAGGCGGGACACCTCCCAATGCGCCCCGGTGCGCTGCTCCATCCACCCCCAGCGCCAGTCCCGACACGACGGTCAGACCGGCCTGGGCCAGGACCCTGGCAAAGTCGCGCGCATTGATCGCACCTTGCGGCGTTGGGTTGCGGCTGCCGACCACCGCGATGCAGTGGGCCAGTGCTGCGGCCAGGTCGCCATGCGCCATGCCGGTCAGGTACAGCATCAAGGGCGGATCTTCGATCTCCAGCAGTGCCGCAGGGTAGTCCGGGTCCGACAGGGTCAGGATACGTCGAGTTGCGCCCTGCGCTTGCGGGTCGCTGCGCAGCCAGTTCCAGGTCGCTTCGGTCAGCGCCAGGAGTGTCGGCGGCTCGCATCCAAGCGCGCTTGCCTGTGCTTGCGTGACGACCTGCAGGAGCGTTGCTCGGGATTGCCGGAAAATCTGGTCGGGCAAACCAAAACAGGCCAGCAACTTGCGCGCCGTGCCGTTGCCAACACCTTCGCTCAGAACGAGTCGCAACCAGTCAGCAATCTCGTCGCGCTGCATGGGCTGGGCGGCGGTCGTACTCGGGGCGCTCACAGTAGTGCCCAAGATGCACTATGACTGCCGGCGCGGTGTGCGTGAACCGGTGGCGGGCTACGTTCAGTTCCGGCGTCAGCGCGGGTTGGCCAATCGGTCGCCGACTTTCACGCCGTCCGTGATGTCCAGTATCAGCGCGTAAGAGAGCCGATCGAAGGTCCGAAACACCATCAGTAGACCATTGCGCTCGTCGGGCAGTTTCATGACGGGACGGGCTGCATCCGTCTTGTCAATCATGCGCTCGCCGTCTTTAAGGATCGCAAGCACATAACCGACTTCCATCCCGTCGCGCGTACCGCGATTGATGGCGACCACCTGGTTTTGCGCCGCATTCACCACCGCGCTGCCATACACCGAGACGATACGGCCCTCGACTTTTCCGGTCGGCGCGCGTGGTGTGTAGCTGACCAGTTGGCGCGCCGGCTCCGGCAGCATGCGGTCACCCACGCGCATTTCTTCCTTGGCGCCGACAATGTCGATGGTGGCAGGTACCACGACCGAGGTCTCCTTGCCGTCCTTGTCGATGCTGGTTTGTTGGGTCTCGCTGCGCACCAGCACCGCCTTGCCGACATACTGTGCTTCGTAACCCAGCACCTCGCCGCTGCCAGGGTCCCTGAGCGGCGTGGCGTTGCGAAAGATCCGGAATTCCTGTTGCTTGCCCGGCGCGTCCAGCATCGGCTTGCCGGTTTGGCCGCGCGCGTAGGCACGGTCCCCGTTGGTCAGCAGCACGCGGCCGTCCAGCGCGGCCACAATGCGCGGGGCAGCCAGCAGGCTGTTCTCGTCCACTATCACCGGTTCGGCCAGGAATGGTTCAATCAAATTGGCTTTTAATGTCGGCAAAGCGCCGTCCTCCACGGTTTCGAAGCGGGTGCGCGGAGAAACCCGGATCGTTTCGGTGGGCGGGGAGTCGGCGCTGGCGCCAGCCAAACGCAAGGTGGCGCGGCCGTCCTTGCGCTCCAGTACCAGCCGCTGCCCTGGAAAAATGCGGTGCGGGTTGCGAATGTCGTTGAGGTTCATTCCCCACAACTCTGGCCAGCGCCAAGCGCTCTTGAGGAACAGTCCGGAAATCGCCCACAAGGTATCGCCGGATTTCACCGTATAGCTGTCTGGGGCATTGGCCGCCAATTCGGTCAATGGCACGCCGGCCTGCGCAACCTGCTCGGCGACGGCTTTTTGGCCCGGGGTAACGATCAGGTTTTGAGCCAGCAAGCTGGTGCTGCACAGCAATGTAGTGGCCGCAGCCGCCAGAACCAGGGCCAGTTTGGTCGTGGCCGACTTGGGATAGGTCATTTCATGTTGCATGGTGGTGGCCCCTGAAGGCTCCTCCGGGTTGGCAAAGACAATGGCTGGGAGCGGGGAAGTCTTGATAAATCACGCACGATTTTGCGCTCAAGTCCTTGATTGGGCAACGTTTTCTGTTGTTCGATCATGTCCGAGGCCGGAAAAGTGGCGAAAATAACGACATCCCCCAGGCGATTTCATGGCTTTGTTACCCATTCTTTGTTACCCCGACCCACGCCTGCACCGCGTCGCCGCTCCCGTGCGCGAGGTGGATGCCCGCATCCGCACGTTGGTCGCGGACCTGCTGGAAACGATGTACGCGGCAAAAGGCATCGGGCTGGCGGCGACCCAGGTCGACATCCACCAACGGCTGATCGTGATTGACGTGTCGGAACAGCGTGACCAACCGGTCGTGCTGATCAATCCCGAACTGGTCTGGACCAGTCCACAGCGCCACCTCAACGAAGAGGGCTGCCTGTCGGTACCCGGGATCTACGACGGTGTGGAGCGCTACGACGCAGTGCGGGTGCGCGCGCTCGACGAACGCGGCGAGACCCACACGCGTGAAGCCGACGGGTTGTTGGCAATTTGTGTACAGCACGAGATGGACCACCTGCTGGGCAAAGTGTTTGTGGAATACCTGTCGCCACTCAAACGCAACCGCATCAAGACCAAGATGCGCAAACTGCAGCGCGAGGAGCGCGATTGAGGATCATCTTCGCCGGTACGCCGGAGTTCGCCGCAGTTGCCTTGCGTCGCCTGTGTGCGGACGGGTTCGAGGTGGCGTTGGTGTTGACCCAGCCCGATCGGCCTGCTGGTCGCGGCCTGCAGGTGCAGCCATCGGCGGTGAAACTGGTAGCGCAGGCACACGGCATACCGGTGCTGCAACCACGCAGCCTGCGTCTGGACGGCGTGGCAGCCGATGCCGCCCAGGCCACTCGCGACGCAATTGCCGCGCTGGACGCGGATGTCATGGTGGTGGCTGCTTATGGCTTGCTGCTGCCGCGCTGGTTGCTGGACGACATGCGGCTGGAGCGAACACCACAGCGTGTGCGCCATGGCTGCATCAACATCCATGCCAGCCTGTTGCCACGCTGGCGCGGTGCGGCGCCAATCCACCGCGCCATCGAAGCCGGTGACGCGCTTACCGGTGTCTGCATCATGCACATGGAAGAGGGTCTGGACACTGGTGGCGTCATTCTTTCGGAGTCGCTTGCGATACAACACGATGGCCCGCATGCCGATACCACGGGCAGTCTGCAGGACCGGTTGGCGATGCTGGGCGCGGAATTGGTGGTCACGGCTCTGCGATCGGCGCAGCGTGGACCGCTGGTCGCACAGCAACAGGCCGTGAACGGTGTCTGTTATGCCGCCAAAGTCAGCAAGCTGGACGCCCGCGTTGACTGGACCCTGTCGGCGGCGCAGGTCGACCGCAGGGTGCGCGCGTTCAACCCCGCGCCGGGTGCCTGGAGCACATGCAACGGACAGGTGCTCAAGTTGTGGCGCTCGCAGGTGCTCGGCGGCGCAGTGATCGGTGATACACCCGGACGCATTCTGGCGGTCGGAGCGCAGGGCATCGATGTCGCCTGTGGCGCCAGCGTACTGCGCCTGCATGAGTTGCAGCGCGCCGGTGGGCGACGGCTGCCTGCGGCCGAATTCATGCGTGGCTTCGAGTTGGGAGTGGGCATGCACCTGGGCGACGCTTTGGCTGCGGCCTGATGTTTTTTCTGCGCTCCAATTACCGCCATCCCGAATTCCGCGTCGGCATGCGTGAGTTCCAGGGCCTGGCGCCGGGTATCGCAGCCTGGGGCCTGATGACCGGCGTGGCCATGGTCAAGTCTGGCATGGGGATGGTGGAGGCGCTGTTGCTGTCGGTGCTGGTGTTCGCCGGAAGTTCCCAGCTAGCGGCGGTGCCGCTGATCCTGGCCGCGGCGCCGGTGTGGGTGATACTGGCCACCGCCTTTTGTGTGAACCTGCGCTTTGTGATTTTCAGTTTGCACCTGCGCCCTTACCTGGCGCACCTTGGCCGCTGGCAGCGCCTCGGCCATGGGTATTTCACGGCAGATCTGAGTTACGTATTGTTTATCCGGCGTTATTCGCAGCCGGCGACCGACGCTACAGGCCGCAAGGCGCAGGAAGCCTACCTGGCCGGCAACGACATGGTCAACTGGTTGGCCTGGGTCAGTTGCAGCGTCGCTGGGGTGTTTCTGGCCAATCTGATTCCGCAACAATGGGGCTTGGGTTTTGCCGGGATACTGTGTCTGGTGGGTATTTTGTGCTCCCTCGCCAGCACCCGGCTGCGGGTGTTGTCGGCGGTGGTCGCGGGGGCCGCCGCCGTCGCCAGTTATGCCCTGCCGCTCAAGCTCAATATTCTGGTGGCAATTGCGGCGGCAGTTGCGGCATGCGTGGCCGTCGAGAAACTGGCGCCCACGCGGGCCGAGGCAGCACTACCATGAGCATGCCGGATTGGCACACGGTACTGGTTATTGTGGGTTTGACCCTGGTCACGGTGCTGGCGCGCGGGTTCTTTCTGATCTCCGACAAGGCCTGGACCCTGCCGCACTGGGTACAACGCGCCTTGCAGTACGCGCCGATCGCCGCCCTGGCGGCGGTGGTGGTGGGAGGAATTGGGGCCCCCAAAAAACGGCCCGGGCACCGGGAGCGTGGATCCCCGCCGCACGCCCCCCACGAA
>JAJAZK010000389.1 GCA_026785765.1 Rhodoferax sp.
ATCGGTGACACCCAGGCCACCAATTGGGCTTCGGTGAATGAAATCACGCGCGCTGTCTGCCGCTCAGATCAGCGATGCCGGAATCGACTCGATTGTCCGGCGGATGTAATCCACCAACAGGGTGAGCATCCAGGGGCCCGCCATCGCGAAGACCACCACCGCCGCGACGAGCTTGGGAATGAAGGTCAAAGTCGCTTCATTGACTTGGGTAATCGCCTGGAACAGACTGACCACCAAGCCAACCACCAGCACCACACCGAGCACCGGCGACGAAATCAGCAACAAGGTGAAAAGCGCTTCCTGCCCCATTGTCAACACCATTTGCGCGTTCATGGGCACTCGTTCAAATTGCGAAACTTGCCGCCAGCGAGCCAATCAGAAGGTTCCAGCCATCCGCCAAAACGAACAGCATCAGCTTGAAAGGCAAGGCCACCAGAACCGGTGACAACATCATCATGCCCAGCGACATCAACACACTGGCGACCACGATGTCGATCACAAGGAAGGGGATGAAGATCATGAATCCGATCTGGAACGCCGACTTCAGCTCGCTGGTCACAAACGCCGGCACCAGCACCCGCAACGGCACGCTTTGCGCCGTGGCGCCAGCGGGCAACTTGGCCAGCCGCACAAACAGCGCCAGATCGGATTGCCGGGTCTGTTTGGCCATGAACTGACGCATCGGCGCTTCAGCCTTGTCCAGCGCCTGCTCGAACGGCATGGCGTTCTTGCTGTAGGGAAGGTAGGCCTCGGTATACACCCGGTCCAGCGTTGGCCCCATGACGAACAGCGTGAGAAACAGGGACAGGCCAACAATCACCTGGTTGGGCGGAGACGACTGGGTGCCCAGCGCCTGACGCAGCAGCGACAGGACGATCACGATCCGGGTAAAGCCCGTCATCATCAACAGGATCGCTGGCAGAAACGACAAGGTAGTAAAAAACAGCAGCGTCTGCAGCGGAACCGAAAAACTGACGCCGGACGGGCCACTGCCCACCAATAGGGGCAACTGACCAGGCGTTTGCGCGGCCGCAGTGGCATGGGCCAGCAGCAGCGCGAACAGCGCCAAAACCATGCGCAGCAGCCTGCCATTCCATGGCGGCCCGGGGGCACGGTCGAACCAAACGGACGCCACCATTCAGGACGCACCCGTCATTGTGGCGGGAATGTCTTCCACGAGCGGGCGATATGGCTTGGTCAGCAATAAACTGTGCAGGCAGGTGACGGACTGCTGCGTCACGCCGAGCACAAGCATGGTTCGCGCATCCGCCGGGCCAACTTCCACCGTCACAACCCGTTGGTGAGGACCGACCGCCAGCGCTGACACAAGGCGTGTAGCGCTGTCATGGAGGCGGGCTGCGGTGGGCAAGCGACCCTGCACCCATTTAATGGCGGCTGGCAGCAGCGCCAGCAGCACCAGAAATGCGGCAACTGCCAGCAGCGCGGGCGTCATGGTCTCCATCAGCCCTTGTTGATGCGGCGCAGACGCTCGGACGGCGTCACCACATCGGTCAGACGTATGCCGAACTTGTCATTCACCACGACCACTTCGCCCTGCGCAATCAGGTAGCCATTGACGAGTACGTCCATCGGCTCACCCGCCAATGCGTCGAGCTCGACCACCGAACCCTGACCCAGCTGCAGAATATGCTTGATCGAGACCTTGGTCCGGCCGAGTTCCACCGACAACTGCACCGGAATATCCAGCACCATGTTGATATCGCGCGCTGGCGCATCGCCCGAACCCCCCGTCGATGAAAACGGACGCGGCGCATCGCCGGACAACACACTGCCGGCCTGCGGCTCACCGGCAGCGTCGGCCGCCGACTTCTGCTCAAGCAAAGCCTCGGCCCAGTCGGTAGCGCCTTCGGCTGCTGCGGCCGGAGCCGGATTTTCTTCTACTGCCACTTCATTCTCCCATCCAGGCGAGGTCTTGCCCCCTCAAGCTCTTGTCAATGCGAACGGCGTATTTGGCGTTGTGCGTCCCGTAATGGCATTCGAACAAGGGCACGCCATCCACCGTGGCCTGTATGCGCGATGCACGATCGAGTTCGATGAAGTCGCCCGCCTTCATCGCGAGCAACTGCTCCACCGTGGTCCTGGTCTTCGCCAGCTCCGCCACCATCGTGATCTCGACCGCCTGGATCTCGCGCGTCAAAAGATTTACCCAGCGCCGGTCCACTTCCTGTGAATCGCCCTGAGTGGAGGAATACAGAACGTCACGGATCGGCTCCAGCGTGGCGTAGGGCATGCAAAAATGGATTGCCCCGGCGATCTCGCCAATCTCCAGCTGGAACGATGTGGAGATGACGATTTCGCTTGGGGTCGCGATGTTCGCGAACTGCGGCTGCATTTCTGAACGCTGGTATTCGAGTTCGATCGGGTAGATGCCGACCCAGGCTTTCTTGTATTCGTCAGTGATCACTTTCACAAGACGCCCGATAGTCCGGTGTTCGGTTGCGGAAAACTCCCGGCCCTCGATCCTGGTCTGGAACTTCCCGTGGCCGCCGTAGAGGGTGTCGATTACCCCGAAAATAAGGGAAGGCTCGCAAATGATGAGGGCGTTGCCGCGCAATGGTCTTACCGCTACGATATTGAAGTTCGTCGGCACGGCCAATTCACGCAGGAACGCGCCAAACCGCTGGACAGCAATCGCTCCGATCGAGATCTCTGGTGTGCGGCGAATGAAGTTGAACAGACCCAGGCGCAGGTTGCGGGCGAACCGTTCATTGACGATCTCCATCGTCGGCATGCGGCCACGGACGATACGCTCCTGGCTGGACATGTCATAGGCGCGCACCTCACCCTTTTGCGCCGCTGGCTCGACCTGGCTCTGGCTCTCTCCGGTGACGCCTTCGAGCAGCGCATCCACTTCCTCCTGGGACAGAAATGATTCACTCATGGCGGCGCATCACGGGTCACTGAACAATAAAGCTGGAAAACAGCACCCGACGCACCGGAGATTCCTCGTGCGCCTTGTCACCCTTGCCCGCCTTGGCCTTTTTGCCAATCGGCGCCGCTTTGTCGGCATCGGCGGATGGTCCATCTTCGACGTTGCCAAACGGGCGGGATGCCTCGCGCAGAATGTCCGCCTGCAGCTTTTCCTTGCCCTCGCGCTGCAACAACTCCTCCGAAGTTCTTTGCGATACCAGAAGCAAGACCCCGCTGCGGATCGTGGGCAAGAACTGCTTGACCTTCTCCAGCATATGGGAGTCGGTCAGTTCGAGTGTGATACCGACTTGGGCCACCTTCTCACCGCCTGGATCGGCCAGGTTCACCACCATGTTGTCGAGCGGCAAATAGGTTGGTGGTCCTTTTGCCTGGGCTTTCACGGCCACCGGTTCATCTTCGCCTTCGAGTGCGGCGGCGCGTTGTTTGCTTACATAAAACCAGCCGCCCGCACCCGCCAGCGCCAACACCAACAACAAGACGCCAAGAATCACCAGCATCTTCTTGCTCTTCGGCGCTGCCGCTGTAGCTGGCTCAGGTTTGTCAGACACGATGTATTCGGGGTGGCGAGTTTCTCAATCGATTATTCTCCACCGCGGCGTATCCGATAGCGTGATTAAGGGCACAAATCCATGGCATTCCCGGACCTGCGCCGACCGATGGTCACACGAATACGTCTACCGAGCTACCGGATTGGCGCTGCGCGGCCCCACGCGAGGACGCGATCGTCGTCTGTATCGGCACCATCCGAGCAATGGCGGGTTGGCGCTCGCCGCGGCGGCCCTGCGACTGGGGCTCCTGACGCGCCGACGTGCCGACAAAGCCGCCAGACAAGGACATGCCCTCGTTCTTGAGCAAATCACGCAGTTGACCCATGGCTTCCTGCAGTAATCGGCGCGCCTCCGGCTGGTCGCTGCGGAATTCGACCATGGCATCGCTGCCTTGCACCGCGATACTCACCTCTACCTGACCTCCACCGAACGCGTCGAGCCGAAGTTCTGCGTTTTGCACGCCTCGCATCACCCAGTAATGGGCCTTCTCCGCAATGGCCGCCTCTGGTGTAGCCATGCCCGCATCCAGCGTGAAGTTTGCTGGCGGCGTATTGCCAGCCGAGGTGGCAGCCGGCTCGGCCCAGGCGCCATTTGCAACCACCCCGCCAGGCGCAGTGAGCGTTGCGTGGTTCTTGCGCTCCGGATCGCGGGTCCACAACATGCCTTTGGCAAGGCTGCCCAGGCCGTCGGGTGGCAGCCCAGCCGACTGGGTTTCCACCGCACTTGCCGAGGCTGCGGTTGAAAGTGCCAAGGCGTTGCTCGCCTCCTGCACGCGCTGCGCTTCGACAAAACGCCCCGCCACGGATCGGGACAACACGGCCATGGCGGCGCCCGGCGTCGCTCCCGCTGCCCCAGTGTCTGGCGCAGCTTCCAGCGGGAGCGCTGTCGGCGCAAGCCCGGGCTTTTTGCTCCCATCGCCCAGGTCTGGCGTCGCCGCCAGCGGCCGCAGCAACGGCTGACGGAGCGCTTTTCCGTCTGCCGGACGAATGGCGCCGTCCGCACGCGCACCTGGCAACTCATTTGCCGGCGCCGGCAATGGCAATACGGCCACCGGCTGCGCCGGGTCCGGCACGCCCTCCGGCGCGACGACGGGCCCGGTCAGCAGTGTCGTGGCCTGGTCTGGTCCCGCTCCAAGGTCGGGCGTAATCCCCGTCTCCTCGGCCACCTCGACACCAGTGTCGGCGCCCAAGGCACCCAGGGCACCCAACAGTGACTGGAAGGACGGCGCAGCGCTGTTCGCGTTGCCCTTGGCCACTCTGCCAGGCGCGCCGGCAGCGGCGCATGCTTGCGCCTGCCGATTTGCCGTCGCCGGTCCAGTTGCGGCAGGTTTGTTTTCTACGCTCATAGGGTTCCCAAGGTTTGGATCGTGGAATGCAAGCGGCGATGCTGCTGCGCTGCAAATTCATCCAGTTCCTTCTGGACGCGGTTCGCCTCCCGACTGGAAGCATTGGAGCGGCGCCGAGTCAGCAACTTGTCAAGCGAGGCGATGCGGATCTCCGCCGCCAGCAGCCGCTGGCGTGCGCCTTCGAGTTCACGCTCGCGCTGCGCGACCGCGCCCCGCTGCAATCCTGCAGCCTGCTGCAACCGCTCCATGAACAACTCGCAATGGCGCATGATCTCGGCGCTGGCGCTGCTGCGCGCAGCCAGCGCCCAACGGTCCCGGGTTTCACGCAGGTAACTCTCCAGTTGCTCCAGCTGATCCTGCGCGACCATGCACAGCTGCCGTTCCTCGACCAGGGCGCGGCCGCAAGCGTCGCGCTGGCGCGTCGCCAACTCAAGCGCAATTTGCAGGCTCGTCAGCGCTGACATGCTTTGGCCGACATGTTGTGCAGCATCATGCGCCTTCCATGACCGACTGCATGGCATCCACACTGTCTGGCAAGGATGCCGCCTCGTACATATCCTGGCGAAGAAATGCCGTCATTGGTTCGCGTAATGCGATGGCGCGGTCGAGCTCCGGGTCGGTGCCGCCAATGTAGGCGCCAACTTGCAGCAAGTCGTGCCCCTTGTCATACGCCGAAGCATGCGAACGAAAGCGCCGCGCCAACTCGACATGCGTGCGTGGCACCACGTTGTGCATCACCCTTGACGCTGACTGCGCAACGTCGATGGCCGGATAATGGCCGGACTCCGCCAGGGATCGCGACAATACGATGTGTCCATCAAGAATCGCCCGCGCGGCATCGGCGATCGGGTCCTGCTGGTCGTCGCCTTCCGACAGTACCGTATAAAACGCGGTAATCGATCCCACACCATGCAGCCCATTGCCGCTGCGCTCGACCAACTGCGGCAACTTGGCAAAACAGGATGGCGGATACCCGCGCGTGGCGGGGGGCTCCCCTATGGCCAGGGCAATCTCGCGTTGCGCCATCGCATAACGGGTAAGGGAGTCCATCAGCAGCAGCACATGTTTTCCCTGGTCGCGGAAAGACTCGGCGCCCGCAGTGGCGTAGGCTGCACCCTGCATGCGCAACATCGGCGGCGCATCGGCCGGTGCCGCCACCACCACCGAGCGCGCACGGCCATCCTCGCCAAGGATGTCCTCAATGAACTCCTTTACCTCGCGTCCGCGCTCGCCGATCAATCCGACCACGATCACGTCGGCGCTGGTGTAACGCGCCATCATTCCCAGCAGCACACTTTTGCCGACGCCGGAACCGGAGAACAGTCCGATACGCTGGCCACGACCGACCGTCAGCAAGGCGTTGATGGCACGCACACCGGTGTCAAGCACGTGGCGGATCGGCGCGCGATCCATCGCGTTGACCGGTTTTCGATTTAGCGCCCGCGCCACCACATCCCTGACCGGACCGCGTCCGTCCATCGGTGCGCCATGTGCATCAACGACCCGGCCCAACAAGCCATTGCCCAGCGGCAAACGCAGCAAACCGGCATCGAGCAGGGTGGGGTCGCGCGCTGGCTCTCCCAGGCGCGGCACCGGCACATAGGCCGCCGCAGGGGTGACACTGGCACCGCTGGAGAGGCCATAAATATCGCCTGCGGGCATCAAGAACGCCCGGTCCTGCGAAAAGCCAACCACCTCGGCCAGCACCGGCGCCTGCGCCCGCATCGCGACCAGGCACTGAGCCCCGACCGGCATGCGCAGACCGGTAGTCTCCAACACCATGCCGGCCAACCGGGTCAAGGTGCCGCGCACTTCCAGCGCACTGGCGGACTGCACCGCCTGGCATGCATTCTCCAGGTAAGCAGTCCAGGTCTCGGGCCTGCCATACAAAATCATGCGTCCCACTGCACTTGCAGCCCCAGGTTGGAAACGACACGGCGCCAACGCGTTTCCAGACTGGCGTCTACCACGCTACCGGCGGCTGCGATCAGACAGCCGCCGGGCTTTACAGTGGGGTCGCCCAAAACCGTCAGCCCCATGCCGCCAAACTCCGACTGCAAGGCGTCACGCAAAACTTCCAGGTCCTGTGGATGCAGACGCACGGTGGTGGGTTTGCCGTCTGCGGTCAGCAGCCCAAGGGCTTCACGAATGACCGGTTGCAGCGCGTTCGGATTGACCGATAGTTCGTGGCGCAGCACCTGCCTTGCCATCTCGCAAGACAGTTCCAGGACGCCTTGGGCGATCACCTGGCCAGATTGCTCGAGTTGCTCCTGCGCTTGCGCAATCAGTGCCGCCAGGCGTTGTGCGGTCCCCAGCGCATGTTGGGCGGCGAACTCGGTGACGTGCCGTTCCGCATCGATTGCGGCATGCGCGCGCCCTTGCGCAAATCCATCGGCGAAAGCCTGCTGACGCACCAGGTCATCACGGGCCTGGGCCGCGGCGTCGGCGTCGGCATTGGCACGTGCGAGTTGCTGCAGCGCGCCGGTGTCAACCGCAGCAAAGTTCCATTGCGCGACAGCCTCAATTTGCTCGCCGGGGATAAATCGCGAATCACTGCGCATCCTGGGACCCCCTAAACCATGGCGTCGTCGCCGCCGCCGCCGAGCACAATCTGCCCCTCGTCGGCCAGCCGGCGCACGATCTTCAACAATTCCTTTTGCTGCGCTTCGACCTCGGACAGTCGCATCGGACCACGCGACTCCAGGTCCTCGCGCAGCGTCTCGGCCGCTCGCGAGGACATATTGGAGAGAATCTTTTCCTTGAGTTCGGGCTGCGCCCCTTTGAGCGCCGCGATCAGGCTGTCGGACGCGACCTCCTTGAGAACCATCTGGATCGACTTGTTGTCCAGTTTATTCAGGTCGTCAAAGACGAACATCTTGTCCATGATCTTCTGCGCCAGATCCGGATCCTGTGTGCGAATCGACTCGATCACCGTACCCTCGATGGCGTTGCCCATCAGGTTGATCATTTCGGCCGCGGTCTTGATGCCGCCCAGCGACGACTTGCGCACTTTGTCGCCCCCCGACAGGACCTGGAACAGGACCTCGTTAAGGTCCTTCAGCGCCGTTGGCTGTATGCCTTCCATGGTGGCGATGCGCAGCATCACCTCGTTGCGCTGGCGCTCCGTGAGTTGCTTGAGGACCTCGGCGGCCTGGTCGAACTCGAGGTGAACCAGAATCGCTGCAACGATCTGCGGATGTTCGTTGCGCAGCAACTCTGCCACCGACTGCGCGTCCATCCATTTCAGGCTCTCAATCCCGGACACGTCGCCGCCTTGCAGGATACGGTCGATCAGCAGCGTCGCCTTGTCGTCGCCGAGAGCGAGTTTCAGAACCGAGCGCACATAGTCACCGGAATCGTTGACCAGCAGGCTCTGTGACGACGCCTCGCCGGTGAACCTGCTGACCACCTCGTCGACCCGTTCGCGTGTGACTACACGCGTTTTTGCAATCGCCTCGCCAAGCTTCTGCACCTCTTTGGGCGACAGATGCTTGAAGACTTCGGCGGCCTCGGTCTCGCCCAACGACATCAGCAATATCGCGGCGTCCTGCAAACCATCATCAGACATGGTGCTGCATTCTCATGCCAAGCGGCGCTCGCGCCAGTCAGTCATGCAGGCGCCTCGCTTCCCATCCAGCCCTTGACGATATTCGCCACCGCCGCCGGATTGTCTCGCGTCAGCTTGCGTGCATCCTCCAGCCGCAACTGCCCAGCCGAAGCGGCGACGGCATCGGCGGTGGGGGACGCCAGCAACGGCGGGCGATCAGTTTCATCGGCCACCAGAGTATTCAACTGACCGCCCTGGGACGCAACAGACGGCGCTGGCACCTTGGCCAGCGCCCGCAGCGCCGGCCGCACCACGCCGAGCAGCACCAGGCTGGCAAACAGCAAGGTCCCCACCGGCCAGGCGAGGCTACGCGCCAAGTCTTGCAGTTCCGGCTGCCGCCACAGCGGAAGTTCCACTACGGTTTGCTTTTCTGTAGCGAATGGCGTGTTGAGAACGTTGACAGAATCACCGCGATCCTTGTTGAAGCCGACGGTCTCGCGCACCAGCGCCGTCATTTTTTCGATTTGTTCGGCGCTCAGGGCTGTCGTCACGGTCTTGCCCTTGTCGTCAGTGACCGACTGGTGGTTCAATACCACCGCTGCACTGATCCGCTTGATCAGCCCCGTGCCACCACGAACCACGCGTACCGTTTTGTCGACTTCGTAATTGATGATCGATTCGCGCTTCGCGCCTGCGCCCACCGCACCAGCGGCGCCATTTCCCGCGCCAGCTGCGGCCAGAGTCTGCGGCGCAGCGTTGATCGGCGCAGTGGCGGCGCCCGGTGGCTGGTTGGACGTGGCCCCCGGCACGCCTGCTGGGGGTGTGGCGGCGCCGACTCCGGAGCCACTCTCCACCAACTGCTGGCTTCGGACCGCGCTGGAGTCTGGCGTCTGGTTCGGGCGATGGGATTCGGACGTGGACTCGGTCTGCGAGAAATCTACTTCCGCCGTCACCTGCGCCTTGACGTTCTTGCGTCCGAGCACTGGCTCCAGGATATCCAGAATGCGTTTGGTGTAAAGCTGCTCCAACTGCTGTACGTACTGAAGTTGTTGCCCGTCTGTGGCGCCCGCCGCAGAGCCGTCGGACGGTGTGGATAACAACTTGCCAGTGTCGTCCAGCACGCTCACTGCCGCCGGCGTCAGTTCGGGTACGCTGGAGGCCACCAGATGGACGATGCCGGCGAGTTGGCTGCGGTCAAGGGTTCGTCCGGGATGCAGGCTTACCAATACCGATGCCGACGGCTTTTGCTGCTCACGGAAGAATCCGTTCTGGTTTGGAAGTGCCAGGTGTACCCGTGCGGTTTGCACCGACGACAAGGCCTGGATGGAACGTGTCAATTCTCCTTCGAGCCCGCGCTGAAAGGTCAGACGCTCCTGGAACTGGGTCATGCCGAACCGGTTTGCTTCCATCATTTCGAAACCGGCCACGGAGCCCTTGGGCAGTCCCAATGTGGCCAGACGCAGACGCGTATCGTGGACCCGGTCGGCCGACACCAGGATCGCAGCACCACCCTCGGAAAGATTGTAAGGCACATTCATTTGCGACAGCTGCGCCACCACCGCACCACCGTCCTTGTCGCCCAGATTGGCGTACAGGACGCGCCACTCCGCCTGGCGGCCCAGCACGATACCCAGTATGCCGTTGATCACCAGCAGGCCGAGTCCTACCGCCAGGCGCATGCGCTGCGCTGGCGCCAGACCACCCAGTCGTTGAGAAAAGCTTGGACCTGTCGGGACAGTCGCTACATCAGGCATCGGTCATTCCATTACAACGCAGTGCCCCAGTGCACCACGA
>JAJAZK010000390.1 GCA_026785765.1 Rhodoferax sp.
ATTCACCCGCTTCCAGAAAACCGGCCAGCGCGGTGAAGTAACCAGTCGGCGAGTTGGTGTGGCGCGCCAACAGCAAAGAGTCGCCCTTTTTGACCAGCACCATCATCGCTGGTGAAATGCGCGGGTAGGCTGCATGGCCACACGCGGGGCAGCGAAGGCAACGTTCGCCGTTGATTTGTACAGTGGCTGTGGCGCAGACGCCGCAGTACCGGTGGGTGCGTGCCCATTCGGCGATCTGGTAGGCGCGGCCTGCCACGGCCAGCAGCGTGTCATCAATGGCGCCAAACAAGGAGCGCAGCCGACGGAAGGCGTAACCTTCCAACAGCGAATGAGCCGGGCCTATCCACGTGGTCTGGCAATAGCGGCCATCCAGCAAGCCGACTGGCAAGCAGCGCTCTGGAGTGATGAGCAGGTGCGCCAGCGCCAGGTTGTCTGGCAGCGACAGGTCACCGTCCGCGACCAGTAGGGCATCACCGTAAAACACCAGATTGAGCGGTGCCGTGTGCGACTGCGCGATCAGGAGCGAGACGAAATTGGAGGGGGTGCACAGCATGGATTGAGGCGGAGACTTGATCATCGCACCAAATCGGGTGTTGCTGACCCGGCGCCGGGCTTGGCCCGCTACGGCCGCGCTCCGACGAAGAGGGGATGATGATCAGGCTGACTTGCGCGCGCGTGCCCGCTTGAACGGCGTGACGCGTTTCGCGGCAGCCACTTTGACTGCGGCTTTCCTTCCGGCAATGCGATTGACCAGTCGACCCGAGCGCTGCTCGATCGAACTGGCAATTTTTTGTACAGCATCAACTGCTGGCACCGCGGCTGCTGCAACATTCTGCAAGGTGGTCAAGCCGGTTTTCTTCTCGAACTGGCTGGCATTGGCGGCAGCTTGTTGCACGCCCTTGGCCGCCAGCTCGACCGCCTTGCCGACCAAGGCGTCGGCACCGTTTGTCGTCAGATTGATTCCACGGGCGTAATAACCACTTAAGGTCTTCTGCGCGGAAAGGGCGTTTCCGCGGACCTCTGCGCTGAGTCTGGAACTGTTTTTTTCGAGCGCCCGTTCCCAGCGCTGGTCCATGAACCCGATCACGCGTTCTCCACCAACGCGGTAGGCGTTGATGACGTTTTTGGCGGTGTTGCCATAGGACTCGATGAGGTCGGTAGTGGCGGCGGCAAGGTTGCGATTAGGCATGGTGTGTTCCTGGGTAGTGAGGGAGAGTGATCGCCTTGTCCGTCGCGTGTTGCATTGGTCAAGGACAGACGCGGATTGTCCGCATCCCCCATAGTGACCACACCCTAAACCAGCCGCATTTCCTAGAGCGTGCAACCTATGTTCGATCAGACCTCGGCGCTGTCCGCCCAACCTAGCATAGGGGCGCTAGACCTTGACGGCCCAGCGGTCCTTGAGCCCGACCGACAAATTGAATACCGGCTTCTCAAGCCTGTGGTCCACCCGGTCGGCCACAAAATACCCGTGGCGCTCAAACTGGAAACGCGCATCCGGCTGCGCCCTGGCGAGAGTGGGCTCGACCACCGCTTGCACGACTTTCAGGCTGTGCGGGTTGAGGCAGGCCAGAAAGTCGCGTCCACCGCCATCCGGCTGTGCGTCTGTGAACAGCCGGTCGTACAGCCGGACTTCGGCCGGTATGCCGTCGGCAACTGAAACCCAGGTGATGACACCCTTGACCTTGACCGCATCGGAGCCGGGTGTGCCGCTCTTGGTGTCGGGCAGCAGTTGGGCGTGGACAACCGCCAGGCTGCCGTCGGCGTTGCGGCTGCACCCGGTGCATTCAATGACGTACCCATACTTGAGTCGTACACGGTTGCCTGGAAAAAGCCGGAAGAAGCCTTTTGGCGGATTGTCCTCATAGTCGCCGCGCTCTATCCACAACTCTTTGCCGATGTGGAAGTTTCGCCGACCAAGTTCTGGCTGGTGCGGGTGCACTGGTGCGCTGCAGGGCTCCAGTCCGTTGTGCAGTGTGCTGACTGATGCAGCCATGGCTTCATCCCAGTTGCTGATCTCCAGCTTTACCGGGTCGAGAACGGCCATGGCACGCGGGGCTGACACGTCAAGCGTCTCGCGCAGGCAACCCTCCAGCGTGCTGTATTCGGTCCAGCCGCCAGCCTTGCTGGTGCCAGTGCGTTCTGCCAGCAGGCGCAAACTCTCAGGCGTGTAGCCACGGCGACGCAGTCCAACCAGGGTTGGCATACGTGGATCGTCCCAGCCGCTTACCTTGTGGTCGTACACCAGCGCGGCAAGTTTGCGCTTGCTGGTGATCACGTAGGTCAGGTTCAGGCGCGCGAACTCGTACTGGCGCGGCGGCGGAGCGTTCAGCAGCCCACCCTCGATCAGCCGCTCCAGCAGCCAGTCGTACCATGGCCGCTGGTCCTCGAACTCCAGGGTGCAGATGCTGTGCGTGATCTGTTCCAGCGCATCCTCGATCGGGTGCGCGTAGGCGTACATCGGGTAGATACACCACTTGTCGCCAGTGTTGTGGTGTTCTGCACGCCGAATGCGGTAGATCGTGGGGTCGCGCATATTGATGTTCGGGCTGCCCATGTCCACCTTGGCGCGCAGTACCATCGTGCCGTCAAGGTGTTTGGCGTCACGCATCTCCCGAAATCGCATCAGGTTGTCCCGGGCGGTGCGGTCGCGAAAGCGCGAGTTCACGCCGGGCTTTCCGAAGTCGCCCCGATTGAGACGCATTTCCTCGGCGCTTTGTTCATCCACATAGGCGTGGCCGGATTCGATCAGGTACTCGGCCGCGCGGTACATGAAGTCGAAATAGTCACTCGCGTGGTAAAGATGGCTGGTGCCGTTGGCGTCCCAGTCGAATCCAAGCCAGCGCACGGTGTCAATGATGGCGTCGACAAACTCCTGGTCTTCCTTTTCCGGGTTGGTATCGTCAAACCGCAGGTGGCAGACGCCACCATAGTCGCGCGCCAGTCCGAAATTTACGCAGATGCTCTTGGCGTGTCCGATATGCAGGTAACCGTTGGGTTCCGGCGGGAAGCGGGTACGGATCCGGGCCGGATCCGGTATGCCTTTGGCGTGGTGGGCGCCGTCCCCCGGCCCTCCACCCCAGCGACGCCCGGCATTGGTGCCATTGGCCAGATCGGCCTCAATGATCTGGCGCAGAAAGTTGCTGCTCTTGACGGGGTCGGGCGGGGCTGTCGGTTGGGACGGGGCAGGCTTGCTCATGGCCCGATTTTAGGCGTCACGCCCGGGCTGATCGTCCATAGGCAAACTGTAGGCCGACTGTGCGCCTCAGGTCTGGCGATTCCTGCGACGTCTCTCTTGCTTTACCCGCTGTCAGACGCTCAGTGCCATACTGCGGCCGCAAGCGTCTCACTGGCCAAAGTTTTTTCCGTTGGCGAGGTACGACAATTCCTCTGGTGTGGAAGCGCGGCCGAGGGCCTTGTTACGGTGCGGGAATCGCCCAAACCGGACCACGATGTCGCGATGTTCCTCCGCTGCTTCCAGATGGCCGCGTATTGCCGCCCGGTGCTCAGGCCCGGCCGTAGCGCAGAGCAAGTCGAAATAACCAACGCAGCGCAGCTGCAACTCGAGCGACTCCGCATGCATCCAGGGCATGGCCAGAAAAACCCGGCCGGCAAGCGGCAGTTGCGTATCCCATTCGCGTGCCATGGCATCGGTCACCAGCGCCTGGGCGACGCCGTCGCCGCTGAACGCCTGTGGCTCCCCGCGGAACGCGTTGCGCGTGAACTGGTCGAGCAGCACCACCAGTGCCAGGCGCTCCAGCGGGGTTTTTTGCCACAGTTGCAGGTCACCTGCAAGCGACGCCGTCACCAGGGGGCCGAAGTTCTGTGTGATGCGTTGGTCCAGTTCTGCACCGCCGCCAAACCACAAGTCCTTGCGGCTCTCACTGGGCCACCCCAGGCTGAGGGCATCACCGAACCAGAACTCCAGCACCGCCTGTGCCGCGGGATCGACATTTGTGGCAGAACTGCCTGCCGCGGCGATGCTGTCCATACCCTCAGGGCCGACAGATGTTGAAGTTGAATATCCGGTTGGACAGCGCCGGATCGCGGTCGAGCAGGGCTGGCGTGCTGGCCAGGCGAATCGGTGCCAGCGATTGGCCACCGCCACCTGCAAATGCCGACTCGCCAGCGTCCAGCGCAATCTCCTGCCCGGACTGGCCCAGCACCACCTTACCCTCGCGCACCAACAAGAAGACGCCGGTTGCCTCGGTGGGGGCGGTGTTGGTGCCAAACAGCTGCTCCAGATTCACATCGACCGATTCCGGCGCGGGTGTACCCAGATTGTTGAAGAAGCCCGGTGTGGCGGGCAGGGCGCGTGCCGATCCTTGCGACCCAGGCACGACGCCGCTTTGCCCGGCGGGAATGACCAGTTCGCGGCCATCGGCGCCGGTCAGCGTGATCTCCCCGCTGCGGGTACTGGCAAACAGTGCCTGATTGCACTCGATGTTGGTCACATCTGCCGGCTGTGGGTCGTCGCCGGCCTCGGTCTTGCCACAACTGAGATCGAACACGGTACCGCGAATCCCGATGGTGGCCGTGCTGGTCTGGAACTTCACCAGGCGCGGTGCCGATTTACCGATCAAGCCGGTGGCCACCCGCAAGCCTCCACTGAGCAGCTGGAACAACATTCCGCTGCGCACCGGTTGCGTTGCATCAAAGCTGAATTGCGTCAACGCCAGTTGGGTGCCGCTGTTGAGGGTAACGCGGGTGTCGTCGCGAAACGCCAACACGGCCGAGCCGCCAGTTGTGGTTGCAACCTTGTCGGTGGCATACAGCGGCGCGCCCTGAATGATTTCTTGCTGTTTTGCGTCCCGCTCGACCGTGACCGCCCCCTGGGATTGCAGCAGGCGCCCAATCACCGGAGCGCTGCTGTTGGGGCGGGTGCTGCGCACGATGGGATCACCGTCGCCTTTGCAGTCGTTGTTGCAATACCGCGCCGTGTAGTCGGTGCCGCGAATGCCAATCGTGGCAGTGCTGATATTGAGCTTGTAGGCGTCCACGTTGCCGCGTTTGCCGATCGATCCGGTAATGGCGCGCAGGCCGCCCCGAAGCAGGCTGAGCACCAGACTGTCGCCTTGCGGATTGTCGCGGGCATAGCTGTATTCCTGCACCGTGATGCGCGAGTCAGGGCGCACCGCCGTCTCGCCGCCATCGGTAAAACGCAATCGCACGGTGCTGTTGCGGGTGGTGGACAGCGCGTCTCCCACTGCCAGCGGCGTGCCGCGCGCCAGGATGCTTTGGCGGCCATCGGCCCGGATCACATAGGCCGTGCCTTCGACCAATGTGGCGTTGGCCACCGGCGCGCCCGCTGGCGTCTGGGCGCTGGCACCGGACCAGGCAAGCGCGCCCAGGCCCAGGCACAGGCTCAGGCACATCGGGGTGAGGCGGGTGTTCATCGGCAACCTTCCACTTCTATTTCTCGCGTGTCTTCGGTAGCGGCCAATGGGGCAACCACACTCAGGACTGCCAGCAGGTCGTCGTTGGCTATCAGCCGTTCGATGGCCACCGAAATCGGGTCGATGACCAGCACAGCAGTTGGGGGAATGCTGGGCGCGGGCACCGACAAAGTCAAGGCACCCGCAAGCGAGGTCAACACGAAACCTGGCGCCAGGGGCAGGTTCGTGCTGCTGAAGCTGCCGCTGGTTGATCTGGCATTGAGGAACGTGAAGCTCGATCCTGCAGGTGCGACAAAGCCACCGAAGTTGTTGACGTTGAGCGTGCCGTTCAGGTTGGCAGTGCCCGAGACCTGGACCCAGTCGTAGCCCGATCCCCTGACGAGGCCACCGATCTCGATGGTCAGGACGCTGCTCGGGCCCAGGCTCAGGTCGCCGTTGATGATCATCTGGCCAGGCGAGAACCCGGGCGCGATGGTGGCTGCTCCGATCACCAGATTGCCGTTGACGGTGCCGCTGCCACTGATGCTGCCAGCCATCAGATTCACGTTTCCTTGCAGGTTGCCGCCGCCAAGGACGATGTTGCCGCCCGCGTTCTGGTTCAGCCCTGCGCTAAAGACCGCGTTGCCCGCCTGCGCCACGATGGTGCCGGTGTTGGTGAGCACCTGGGTGAACGTCAATCCGGAGCCCAGATTGATATCACCCTGGTTGTTGATCGCATTGGTGATGGTTGAGTCGGCCAGGTTCAAAATGCCGGTGTTGGTCAATACGCCACTGTTGCTCCACGCCACTGCATTGCCAGCGGGCAGGCTCAGGCTACCTCCCGACATGCTCAAGCTGCCGCTTCCGGCAAATGCGCCGTCCTTCAGGCTGAATTTGCCGGCCACGTCCAGCGTCCCGTTGTTGGTCAGGGTTCCGCCAAGTAGTTTGAGCTCAACGCCTGACGGCAGGACCGCGTTGCCGGTCAGCGTCAGGCTGCCTGATTGGAGCGTCAACGACCCATTGGGCAACACGAGATTGTTGAACGTGAAGTTCAGGCCGTTGATGATCCGGTCGCCCGTGCCGGCAAACAGAAACGTGCTGCCGCCCGAGAAATCCAGGTCTCCCAGGCCGCCAATGGTTCCGTCCTGCCAGCTGAACAGGCCAGCAGAGTTGGTCATTCTCAGCTTCGCGAGTTTGGCGATACTCATCACGCCGCCGAGCTGCCGCGCCTGCGTTCCTGCAACCGTCACCGTACCGCCGACGTTGAAGTTGCCGTAGTTGAACAGGCTGCCGCCGATGGTCATGTCGGTCAGGTTGGCCGTGCCACCCACGCCATTGACGAAGTCGCCCGGTAGCGTCAGGGTGTTGCCAGTGCTGGTGCGGTTGACGGTGCCCAGATTGGTGATCTTGCCACTGCCTCCGAAGGCCAGGGCGTTGAGGTTGATCGTGGTGCCAGCCGCAAACTGCAGCCCGGCATTGGTGCCGGTGACATTGAGCGTGCCCCCGCCGTCAAATGTGCCGGTGCCTGCGAACACCGCGCCGTCGCCGAAACTGTGCGTGCCGCCCTGGAAATCGAGCGTTGCAGTGGCAGCCGTGGTGAAGCTGCCGTCGTGTACGCCGTCACCGGTCAGGATGAGAGAACCACCACTTACTTTTACCGACCCTTGGTTGTTGAGCTTGTTGGCCAGCGTGAAGACGCCCGGCCCGGTCTTGGAAACAGTGCCGGTCACGTTGATCGGCCCACTGC
>JAJAZK010000391.1 GCA_026785765.1 Rhodoferax sp.
GCTCGAAGACGGTCAGCACATACGACCCGAGTCCGGTGTCGATGAAGTAGTTCGTGTTTTCGATGCCGCTGTTGCAGCCCTCCATGGCCCGCAGATTGCCCAGGCCGAGCTCCCGTGTAAGCGTGTCGGCTTCATCGAACGAAACGTCGGTATAGACCGCCATGCGCAACGTGGCGTCAGAAACCCAGGATTTTCCAGACCCGCGTGCCACCCGAGGCAGAGGAGCCATTACGCTCACCGGCGGACGGAGCGCGGTTCGCGCTGGCCGGCAAGACCTCATAGGCCGGCATATTGCCCTTTGGTACGACGGTGATGGACAGGGTTTCACCGCCGACCCGCAACTCATCGATACGCGCTCCGCCGTCTTCGATGCGGATGCGTTCGATACGGCTATCGGAACGGCCATCAAGCGCCACGCCGCTTGCCGGCGGGTTGCCACTGGCGGACGTCTGGGCTTGCGAAGCGCCAATGGCGAGCAGGCAAGACGCAAGTAACAAACGCGTGACAGAAAGGGACTTGATCATGCGTTGATTGTAGAACTTCCGGGCTGATCGGCCGCGCAGGCAGAATGGCGGCATGCCTGAAAACCCACCCTCGCGCCCGACCCTGTTACTGATTGACGGATCCAGCTATTTATACCGGGCCTTTCACGCCATGCCGGATTTGCGTGCGGTGCCGGGCGACCCGGCGAGCGCCGCCACTGGCGCCATCCGCGGCATGGTCAACATGCTGCAAAGCCTGCGCAAAGAGGTGCCATGTGACTTTGCAGCCTGCGTGTTCGACGCCAAAGGTCCGACCTTTCGGGATGCCATTTACCCGCAGTACAAGGCCCAACGCTCGCCGATGCCTGACGATCTGCGCGCCCAGATCGGTCCGATCCACGAGGTGGTGCGTTTACTCGGGTGGACGGTGTTGGATGTCCCGGGCGTGGAGGCCGATGACGTGATCGGTACGCTGGCGGTCACGGCGGCGGCGCAGGACCTGCAGGTGGTGGTGTCGAGCGGTGACAAGGACCTGGCGCAATTGGTCAATGCAAACATCACCATTGTGGACACCATGAATGGGCGCCGCCGCGACCTGGCCGGTGTCGAAGCCGAGTTTGGTGTTCCGGCGCGCCTGATGGTGGATTTCCAGACCCTGGTCGGTGATGCGGTGGACAACGTGCCCGGTGTCGAGAAAGTCGGGCCCAAGACTGCCGCCAAATGGCTGCAGGAGTATGGCTCGCTGGAAGCGGTGGTGGCGCATGCGGACCAGATCAAGGGAGTGGCGGGCGAGAACCTGCGCAAGGCCTTGCCGTGGTTGCCCACGGGACGCGCCTTGTTGACCATCAAGACCGATTGCGACCTCAGCGGCTGGATTCCGCAACTGCCCGTCTTCGCCAGCCTGGCCCTGGCAACGCCCGACTCTGCTGCCCTGCGGGCATTCTACGAGCGTTATGGATTCAAGGGCCTGGTACGCGGCATCGATGCCGCAACACCGTCTAAAGGTGTGGCTGCAGTGGTTGGCCTGGCGCCCCCAGGCGGTGGCCTGTTCGACGATGCCCAGCCCGGCCCGGTCACTGCACGCCAGCTCACGCTGCGTTACGACACGCTTGTGACCTGGGATGCACTGGAGGCATGGCTGGCCCGGCTGCAGTCGGCAGAACTGGTGGCACTGGACACCGAAACAACGTCGCTGGATGAAATGCGCGCGCAGATCGTTGGCGTGAGTTTCAGCGTGTTGCCTGGCGAAGCAGCCTACGTGCCGCTGGCGCACAGCTACCCCGGAGTGGCGGACCAGTTGCCGCGCGACGCTGTGTTGCAGCGACTCAAGCCCTGGCTGGAGGACGCGAGCCGCAAGAAACTGGGCCAGCATGTCAAATACGACCGCCACGTTTTCGCGAACCATGGCATCGAAGTCCAGGGATACGCGCATGACACGATGTTGCAGAGCTACGTGCTCGAGGTCCACAAGCCGCATGGCCTGGCCAGTCTGGCCGAGCGCCATGTGGGGCGCACCGGGCTGAGCTTTGAAGACCTGTGTGGCAAGGGTGTGCACCAGATCTGCTTCGACCAGGTGGACATCGCGCGCGCGTCCGAGTATTCCTGCGAGGATTCAGACCAGACCCTCGACGTACACCGCACGCTGTGGCCGCAGCTGCAAGCCAGGCAGAAGTTGGGATTCATTTACCAGCTCGAGATGGACAGCAGCGAAGCCCTGTACCGAATCGAACGCAATGGCGTGCTGATTGATGCAGCGAAGCTGGCGGCGCAAAGCCACGCACTGGGCCAACGCATCCTGCAGCTTGAAGCCGACGCCCATGCTCTGGCCGGTCAGACCTTCAACCTCGGCAGTCCGAAGCAGATCGGCGAGATTTTTTTCGGCAAGCTTGGGTTGCCGGTGGTCAAGAAAACTGCCACGGGTGCACCGAGCACGGACGAGGAGGTGCTGGAAAAGCTGGCCGAGGACTTCCCGCTGCCGGCCAAGATACTGGAGCATCGCGGCCTGGCCAAGCTCAAGGGCACCTATACCGACAAGCTGGCGCAGTTGGCGTTGCCGCGTACCGGGCGCGTACACACCCATTACGCGCAGGCCGTCGCAGTGACCGGACGCCTGAGCAGCAACGACCCGAACCTGCAGAACATCCCGATCCGCACAGCCGAGGGGCGGCGCGTGCGCGAGGCCTTTGTTGCCCCGCCTGGCAGCCTGATCGCCAGTGCCGACTACAGCCAGATCGAACTGCGCATCATGGCGCATATCAGCGCCGACGAAGCCTTGCTGCGTGCTTTTGGTGAGGGCATGGATGTGCATCGGGCCACCGCAGCCGAGGTTTTTGGTGTGACGCCGGCAGAGGTCAGCAGCGAACAGCGCCGTTATGCCAAGGTTATCAATTTCGGCCTCATCTATGGCATGAGTGCGTTTGGTCTGGCGCGTAGCCTGTCCATCGACAACACGGCGGCGAAAAACTACATCGAGCGTTATTTCCAGCGTTATCCGGGCGTCAAGCGCTACATGGACGAAACCCGGGAACGGGCGCGCGAAACCGGTTATGTGGAGACGGTGTTTGGCCGCCGGCTGTATCTGCCCGAGATCCGTTCACCCAATGGGCCGCGCCGCAGCGGGGCCGAGCGCCAGGCGATCAACGCGCCGATGCAGGGTACGGCTGCTGATTTGATCAAGATGAGCATGGTCAAGGTACAGCAGGTGCTGGATCGGGAGCAGCGCCAGACACGCATGATCATGCAGGTGCACGACGAACTGGTGTTCGAGGTGCCCGCGGCCGAGGTCGACTGGGTGCGCGCCGAGATACCGCGTCTGATGGCTTCGGTAGCCGAACTCAAGGTGCCGCTATTGGCAGAAATTGGGGTTGGGGCCAACTGGGAAGAGGCGCACTGAGGCTGGCAGCGCGCCACGCGAAGCGGCTATTCCAGCGCCGCTGGGCGTGAACGTGACGCGTCCTTATCGATCTTCCAGTCGGCCAGATTGGCGACCGCATAACAGGCCCGGCCCGCCATTTTTGCGCGGTACATGGCGGTGTCGGCCGCATTCACGAGTGTTTCCGGTCGCTCGGCCACTTTGGGCATTACATGTGCCACACCAATGCTGAAGGTGACATGCGCCGCGGTAGGTGACGCCACGTGCGGCAGTTGCTTGTGCGTGATTCGGTGCAGGCAGCGTTGCGCCATCTCCTGCGCATGTGCAAGGTTTGCACCTGGCAGCAGCAACACGAACTCCTCACCGCCGTACCGGGCCAGCAGTTCTCCCGCCCGGCGCACGCAGCTGGCCAGCACCTGACTCACCTGGCGCAGGCATTCGTCGCCCGCCAGGTGCCCGTACTGGTCATTGAAGCGCTTGAAATGGTCGATGTCGACC
>JAJAZK010000392.1 GCA_026785765.1 Rhodoferax sp.
GCCAGGGCGCCCACGTCCAGAATCAATGCCACGCGGCCGTCGCCCATGATGGTGGCGCCCGAAACGTCGTTGACGCGGCGGTAATTGGCTTCCAGGTTTTTCACCACCACCTGCTGCTGGCCCAGCAACTCGTCCACCAGCAGGGCGGCGCGTCGGCCCTCGGCCTCCACCACCACCATCACCGGCGTATGCGCGGACTGGCCGAAGCGCGGTATGTCGAACACACGCTCCAGGTCCACCACCGGCAGGTATTCGTCGCGTACCTGCACCACCTGGCCCGAGCCGCCGATGGAGCGTATCGTGTCGGCCTGGATCTGGAACGACTCCACCACCGATGCCAGCGGCAGGATGTAGGTCTCGCGGCCTACCCCCACGCTCATGCCATCCATGATGGCCAGTGTGAGTGGCAGGCGCACGCGCACGCTCATGCCGTAACCTTCGGCCGACTCGATCTCCACCGTTCCGCCCAAGGCCGTGATGTTCTTCTTGACCACGTCCATGCCCACGCCGCGGCCGGACACGTCGGTCACCACCTCGGCGGTTGAAAAACCGGGGGCGAAGATCAGGCTCCAGACCTCGGAGTCGGGCATGTCGTCGCTGACCGCAATGCCGCGCTCGCGCGCTTTTGCCAGCAACTTTGGACGCGACAGGCCCTTGCCGTCGTCGCGCACTTCGATCAATATGCTGCCACCCTGGTGCGACGCTGCCAGCGTGATGGTGCCGGTTTCCGGCTTGCCCCTGGCCACACGTTCGGCCGGCAGTTCGATGCCGTGGTCGCAGCTGTTGCGCACGAGGTGCGTCAGGGGGTCAGTGATCTTTTCCACCAGTCCCTTGTCGAGCTCGGTCGATTCCCCCAGCGTGACGAAATCAACCTTCTTGTCGAGCTTGGCCGCCAGGTCGCGCAGCATGCGCGGGAAACGGCTGTAGACCGCAGACATCGGGATCATGCGGATCGACATCACCGATTCCTGCAGGTCCCTGGTGTGGCGCTGCAGATCCGACAGGCCCGCTACCAGTTGCTGGTACAGGGCGGGGTCGATCCGGGCGCTGGTCTGCGCCAGCATGGCCTGGGTGATGACGAGTTCGCCTACCAGGTTGATGAGCTGGTCCACCTTTTCTACCGAGACCCGCAACGTCGAAGCCTCGACGGCTGGCGCCGCCGCTTTTGCAACCGCCTTGGCAGCCGTCACGGACGCCGCCGGTTGGGTGCCGGCCGCCGGTGCCCCGGGTGCATCGTCGAAGAATCCGAAGGCGGCATCGGTTGGATCGGGCTCGGGTGCACCAGCCGCGCCGGCATGAAAGCCATAACCCGGACCAAGCGGGTGCAACTGCAGTTTTTCGCGCGCCACGTGGAACGTAAACAGGTCCATCAGATCCGAGTCGGTGCTGGTGGTGGTGATCTTGAAGCGGCGCAGGCCATCGGCCGGCTGCCCGCCGTCCAGCGGCTCGATACGGCCCAGGTCGGCGATCTCGCCAAACAGCCCGATCAGGTCGTCGGCTGCCGCATGGGATTGCAGCGGACCGACCACCAGTTCCAGCTCGCGCTGGCCCGCTGGCGCGGCCGGGGCAACCGGCTCGGCGGGTGCCGCCCTGGGGCCCGGCGCCGCAGCGCCCAGGGGTGCCTGGCCAGCTACAAAGCCGGCAAAGCTGCGCAACAGCCCGGCCGTTTCGACTGGTTCATCCGGACCGGGGTGCTGGTGCTGCAGCAATTGGGCCTTCAAGGCATCACCGGCCTGCAGCAATACATCGACCATGGCGGCGTTCGGCGCAAGTTCGTGGCGGCGGAGCTTGTCCAGCAAGGTTTCCATCTGGTGGGTGAGTTCGGCCACGTCCTTGAAGCCGAAGGTGGCGGCGCCTCCCTTGACCGAATGCGCGCAACGAAAGATCGAGTTCAGGGTTTCGTCGTCCGCCGCTTCGATGTCGATCCCGAGCAGCTGCTGCTCCATGCGTTCGAGGTTTTCGCCCGCTTCCTCGAAGAAAATCTGGTGGAACTGGGTCAGGTCCAGACCCGCGCCCGCGCCTGCGTTATGGGATGTTGTGTCGGCCATAGTGGTGTCTTTGTGCTGGTGGTGGGGTCTGGCGCTGGTTATTCCCTAGCGCACAACCTTCTTGATGACTTCGATCAACTTGACCGGGTCGAACGGCTTGACCATCCAGCCGGTGGCTCCGGCCGCGCGACCGGCCTGTTTCATCTGGTCGCTGGACTCGGTGGTCAGAATCAGGATCGGTGTGTTCTTGAAGCCCGGGTGCTCACGCAGGCGCTTCGTAAGCCCGATCCCGTCCAGGCGCGGCATGTTCTGGTCCGTCAGCACCAGGTCAAAGGTGCGGCTGCGGGCCTTGTCGAAGGCGTCTTCGCCATCCACGGCTTCGACCACGTCGTAGCCCGCGTTTTTGAGCGTGAACGACACCATCTGGCGCATGGACACCGAGTCGTCGACAGCGAGGATTGAATGCATGGTTTTCTCCGGATTGGCTTGATGGGTATGTGAGCGCGGGCGCGAGGGTCTCAGAACAGCTCGACCGAGCCGACGTTCATCTCGGACTGGGTCACGGGGTTGGGCCGCATGGGCGCCGGTTCGATGACCGCCGCGCCGTCGTCGTCATCGGCGAAGAGCTGGCCGGCCAACTGGTCGGCGCAGCTGCGCAGACGCTGGCGCGTGTGGTTGATCAGCTGCGACGCCATGTCCTGGAACTGCAGCGCCGTCACCGCGCCTCCTAGCTGGCTCTGGACGTGCTCCAGCACACAGTGCAGCTCGCGTTCGGTGCTGCGGCGCCGGTTCAGGCTGAGCTGGCCGCTGGCGCTGCGGAAGTTGTCCATCAGCACGTTGCAGGCATCGGCCAGCAGCACCTGCAGCCGCTCCAGGTCAGTGCAAGCCGCCAGCAGGTGGTCTTGCACGTCCGCTGCGACGCGCAGGGCCACGGCGGTGCCGGGCTCGGGCATGGCCGTGGTGGGTGTATAGACTGAATTCATGGTTCGGCTCTCAAAGGCGGTTGGCGCTCAAGCCGGTGCTGGTGCGCAGTCGCTCTATCAGTCGGGACGCGATGGCACCCAGCGGAAGTACCTCATTGGCCGCGCCCGCGGCGATAGCCTCCTTGGGCATCCCGAATACAACGCAACTGGCTTCGTCCTGCACCAGGTTCCAGCTACCGGCGTCGCGCATGGTCTTCATGGCCCGGGCGCCGTCGGCGCCCATGCCGGTCAGCATCACGCCCATCGCGTTCGGGCCCACGACGCGCGCGGCCGAATGGAACAGCACCTCTACCGAGGGTTTGTGGCGGTTCACGGCTTCGCCGTCGTACACGCGGGTGATGTAGTTGGCGCCGGAGCGCTCCACGCCCATGTGAAGTCCGCCCGGGGCGATGTAAGCGTGTCCGGGCAGCACCCGTTCGCCGTCCACCGCCTCGCGCACGCTGATGCGGCACAGGCTGTCCAGCCGCGCCGCATAACTTTTGGTGAAGCCAGGCGGCATGTGCTGCGTGATCATCACGGCGGGGGCGTCGGCCGGCAACCCCATGAGCAGCTCGCGGGTCGCCTCGGTGCCACCCGTGGATGCGCCGATGAACACAATTTTTTCAGTCGACAGGCGGCCCAGCGCGGGGACCGGTTTCGCCGGCTGCACACCGGCTGGCTGTTCGGCGTTGGCCGCGCTGCCGGATGCCAGCCGTCGCACCCGGGCACTGGCCGCGATGCGCACCTTGTCGGTGATGTCGGCGGCGAGCCGCTGCAGGCCATCGGCCACGCCAATTTTGGGTTTGGCGACGAAATCGATGGCCCCGAGTTCCAGTGCGCGCAGGGTCACTTCGGCGCCGCGCTCGGTCAGCGTGGACACCATCACCACCGGCATCGGCCGCAGGCGCATCAGACGGGCCAGAAAATCGATTCCGTCCATGCGCGGCATTTCGATGTCGAGTGTCAGAACGTCCGGGTTCAGGTCACGAATCATCTCGCGGGCGACCAACGGATCGGCGGCGGCACCCACACACAGCATGTCGCTTTGGCGGTTGATGATCTCAGTGAGCAGGCTGCGCACCAGCGCCGAGTCGTCCACCACCATAACGCGTATTTTTGTCATTTCAAGAGCTTCCTTTGGTAGCCGGCGCGTACGGCTTCAAAACAGGTCGACCGAGCCGCCAGCGCCGGCACCGGGCGCAAGATGACGCGCTGCCGAGCGCTCCTGCGCCTGCAGTTCCGCCGACCGGGTGGCGGCAAGCCGCTTGACCATGGCCTTGCCATTGACTGGATCAAAACAAACCTTGCGCGGATAGATGTCGAGCACGTCCTTGCTTACCACCGCGATGCGTTCGACCTTCAGGTAGTCGAGCACGAACTCGGTGTTGCGCGCGCCGACGTTCATGCTGTCCATGCCGGCAATCACCTGGCCGCCACCGAACACCTTGGCTTCGAGCGAGGCACGGGCGGCGCCACGCTGGAGCAGGGCATTGATCAGTACTTCCATTGCGTACGAGCCGTAGCGGCCGTCGTCAGTGGCGCCCTCGGGCAACATGAAGTGGTTCAGGCCGCCCACGCGCGCGTTGCGGTCCCACAGGCAGGCGGCGATACACGAGCCCAGGGTGGTCATGATCATGAGGTCGTCGGCATCGACAAAGTATTCGCCTGGCAGCACCTTGACGGCCAAGCTCTGAAAGTGGGTTTCGTACCAGAAGAACGATGCCTCTCCAGGCTTGCGCGCAGCCGCCTTCAGGTGCTGTAGCCGTGTCGCCCAGGCGCTGGCTTGCGGGTGGCTGGCAATGGCGGCGCTGGTCATGGCAGGGTTTGCTGACGGCTTCAAACGCGTTCGTAGACCGTCTTGCCACGCAGGCGGAACAGGTCCCGGGATTCGTTGAAATTTTCGGAATGCCCGGCAAACAGCAGGCCGTTCGGACACAACACCCGGTGCATGCGTTCCAGCACGCGGCGTTGGGTCGGGGCGTCGAAATAGATCATCACGTTGCGGCAGAACACGATGTCGAATGGTTCGCCCAGCGACCAGCTGGCATCCATCAGGTTGAATGGGCGGAACTCCAGCAGGCGCGTCAAATCCGGCATCACCCGGATCGAGCCGCTGTTGCCTCCGACGCCGCGCATGAAGTGGCGCTTGAGCATTTCTGCACTCAATCCGCGCGCATCGTCGGGATAGACGCCGCGTTTGGCCTGTGCCAGCACCTTGGTGTCGATGTCACTGCAGACAACCCGTACGGCGGCCTGCGGACCGAGTGTGTCGAGCACCGTCATGGCAATCGAATAGGGCTCCTCGCCGGTCGAGGCGGCATTGCACCAGATGCGTTGTTTGCCTCCCTTGCGTTTCGTGAGTTCCGCCGCCAGCACCGGAAAGTGATGGTCTTCGCGGAAGAACGAGGTCAGGTTGGTGGTCAGGCAGTTGATGAATTCCTGCCATTCCTGGTCCGCCGCCGCGCCCTGTGCCTGTTCGAGCCAGTGCAGATAGTCGCCAGCCGACGTGTGCCCGAGCTCGCGCAGCCGACGTGACAGTCGGCTGTACACCATGGCCTGCTTCCCAGCGTGCAGGCTGATGCCGGCGCGCTGGTAAATCAGCTTTCGCACGCGCTCGAAATCGGCGGCAACGAAACCAAACTCGCTATCGCGTCCGGGTTCGGTCGTTTTTTGGGTGGCCAAGGCGGCGGTCATGGGTGTGTTCGTCTGGTCAGGGCGTGGTGGGCGATAACTCGTACGCTCCACCGCAACGTATTGGGTGGACTTTAAACGGCGGTCGCAGCTTGCGGAATCGGGCCAATACCTTAGTCGGGCCGGTAAAACACCTGACTTGCCCGGAGGACCCGGACCAGGCCCCTGCCGTTCAGGCGTGTCCCGGCGGCAGCGTAAAGCGCGCGACCTCGACGACTCGGTGGCCGTCGATCTCCAGCATCTGCCGCACGATGTCGCGCAGCCGTTGATCGGCGTCGTCAAGCGGGCGGTTGGCCAAGGGGTCGGTGGTTCAGAAAAGTTCGATGCGTGCGCCCGGGTTGCCTGGAGCGGCGCCGGTCGCCGCGTCGGGGTCGCGATGCAAAGCTTCGTTGGCCAGGTACTCTGGCACCAGGGCACGGGCGCGGGTATCGATTTCGGACGTGTCGCGTTGCCCGCCGCGCAGTCGCGCAACCAGATCGGCCAGCACGGCGTTGCGTGAATCGATAGCCGGCTGCACGCGGTCCACGATCTGCTTGAACACGTCCTGGTACTGCGCGGAATCCAGCAGCAACGCAATGCCCTGGTCGAGCTCGGTGTTGTGCTGGGTGATGGCCGTCATGAGCATGGCGTAGAACTGGCGCATGTCGACATAACTTTCGTCCAGCTGGCGCGTCAGGCCGCCCAGGCGCTCGGCCTCGGCCTCGTTGTGGCGGGTACGGGCCTGGAACTCGCCGCTATAGCTCACTTCGACGGTCTTCACCAGGCGGGTGATGTCCTGGTTGATCCGCGCCGCGGATTCGTTGGACTGGGTGGCCAGGCGGCGCACCTCGCCTGCCAGTACCGCGAAGCCGCGTCCGGCGTCGCCTGCCCGTGCAGCTTCGATGGCGGCATTGATGGCCAGGATTTCGGTCTGGCGCGCAATGCCCCGGATGGCGTCTGTCATGTCGGCCAGCCCCTTCACTTCACTCACCAGATGCTTGAAGTGGCTGCGTTCCTGCGCGATCTGCTGGGGCAGCGTCTGCACGAAGGCGGCCAGTTCGTGGATGATGTGGTTGCTCTGCTCGATGCCATTTTGCATGGCCTCGCTTTGCGTATGCGAATGTTCCAGGTATTGCACCAGCCGGCTCGACAGGGTACGCAGCTCGCTGACTTGGGTCACCAGTTGCAGCCCCGATTGCTCCGACAGGTTGACGGCCCGGCCCAGCTGGGTCACCATCTGCTGATCGAGATCCCGGGTCGCGGTGAGCGTGGCGCAGTCGCCCGTCGGCCCCGCGTTGGCGGCATCGGTGCGCCGCAACAAGCCAGAGAGGCGGGCGCGCCAGCGCGTCAGGAACGATGGCCGGGGAAAGAGTTCGTCGTGTCCGGCGGCGCAAAGAGGGTGGGCAGTGGTGTCCATGCGAATCTCCTTTCGTATTTTCACAAGCTCTCAGGCTCCGGGCAGGACCTGGCGAATCACCTTCACCAAGTCCGCGCCGCTCACGGGTTTGACCATCCAGCCGCTGGCACCGAGCTGCTTGGCTTCGTCGCGCTTGGTCTGCTGGCTTTCGGTGGTGAGGGTCAGGATGGGCGTGAAGCGCAACAGCTTGCGCACGTTGCGGATCAGCTCCAGTCCGTCCATTTTGGGCATGTTGATGTCGGTGATGATCAGGTCGGGCTTCAGGCCGTTCTTGATTTTCACCAACGCCTGCTCGCCGTCGCCGGCGGTCTCGACTTTGAAGCCGGCGATCTGCAGTGTGGCCTTAAGGCTCATCAGCATGGTGACGGAGTCATCAACTAGAAAAATGGTGGTCATGGCGTGGCCTCTCGGCTCGGTGATGGGGTGTGGTTGACGGGTGTGGGCGACTCAGGCACGCAGGAGCACGCCAGCCAGGAACGGGTCGGGGGGCGGCGAGAGGATCTCCGGGCGCAACGCCAGCAGCACCTGCAGCACAGCGCCATGCAGGTGCTCGCACTGTCCCAGTTGCACGGCCGGCGCATCCTGCCGCTGTAGCCACTGGGCAAGGGCCTCGGCGTCGTCGACCGACACCGTTCCCTCGAGTGCGGCGTAGTCATTTAGGTATTGAATGGACATCAGAGCAATTCCTTGGGGTTGAGAACCATCAGCACGCCGCCGTCACCCATCAATGCGGTGCCAGCAAAGCCGATCAGGCCGGCGAGTACGCCTTCCAGCGGCTTGAGGATGATGTCGCTGGCGCCCTGGAACTGGTCCACCAGCAGGCCGACGTTCTGGTTGCCGATGCGCACCACCAGCACCGCCAGTTCGCCCTGCTCGTTGCACTGCGGCTCGGCATCGAGCGCCAGCAATTCATTGAGCGCGCGCAGCGGCACGATACGTCCGCGCAGCACCGTGGTGCGTGCCTGTTTGAAATGGTGGATATCGTCCGCATGCACGCGGACCGTCTCGACGATCAGGTCCATTGGCACTCCCAGGCGGCGGCCGGCGCTTTCGATCACCATCACGTTGGTGACAGCCATCGACAAGGGAAGCGAGAGGCGCAGCGTGGTGCCTTTGCCGTGCACGCTGCTTATCTCCACGCCGCCGTTGATGCGTTCGATCGCTGTGCGCACCACGTCCATGCCGACCCCGCGACCGGACAGGTCGGAGA
>JAJAZK010000393.1 GCA_026785765.1 Rhodoferax sp.
CTTCATGTCCTGCTGCACCATGGCAACCAGACCCACATACACCACCGCCACCAGGGACAGGCCGATCATCAGGCCGGCCCATTCACGCGAAGCGTCGGGAAAAATCGGCATGGAAAAGCGCAAAAAGCCGTAGGCGCCCAGCTTGAGCATGATGGCCGCCAGAACGGCCGAACCCCCGGTAGGAGCCTCAACGTGTACGTCGGGCAACCATGTATGGACCGGCCACATCGGGACCTTGACCGCGAAGGCGGCGAGAAAGGCAAAGAACAGCAGCGTTTGCGTGGTGCCCCCCAGCGGCAATTTGTGCCACGTCAGCAGGTCAAAACTTCCACCCGACTTGGTATACAGCACGATCAGCGCGATCAGCAACAGCAGCGACCCGAGCAGGGTGTACAGGAAGAACTTGAACGCCGCGTAGATCTTGTTCGGACCACCCCAGATGCCGATGATGAGGTACATCGGTATCAGGGTCGCTTCGAAGAACACGTAAAACAGCAAGCCATCAAGTGCGCAGAAGGCGCCGATCATCAGGCCGCTGAGAATCAGGAACGCACCCATGTACTGGTTCACCCGCCGCGTGATGACCTCCCATCCCGCAATCACCACCACCAGGTTGATAAACGCTGTCAGCAAGACGAACCACAGCGAAATGCCGTCCACCCCGAGGTGGTAATTGACGTTGAAGCGGCCGATCCAGGGTGTGATTTCGACAAACTGCATTGCCGCAGTGCCGAGCTTGAACCCGTCGTACAGAGGCAAGGTCACCAGAAATGACGCCAGTGCCCCGAGTAGTGCAATCCAGCGCACGACGTCCGAATGCTCGTCACGGCCCAAAGCCAGCAAGACGACGCCAAAAGCGATTGGCGTCCAGATAGCCAGGCTCAACAAACCCATTTCTATTGTTCTCCTAGCGCCAGACGAAATACGTCATCAAGACAAACACGCCAAGAATCATCGACAGCGCGTAGTGGTACAGGTACCCGGTCTGGAAGCGCCGCACAACACCCGAGACCAGGGCGACGAGTTTCCAGGACCCGTTCACCAATGTTCCGTCAATCAAGGCCTCGTCGCCGCCCTTCCACAGCCCGAACCCGAGCGCCCTGGCGCCGCGCGCCAGCACGTTTTCGTTGAACCAGTCCAGGTAGTACTTGTTCTCGAGCAGTGTGTACAGCGGCATTACACGGGCTTTGATGGTTGCGGGCAGCGCAGGATTGACCAGGTACAGGTAGTAGGCGCAGGCGACGCCAGCCACTGCGAGCCAGAATGGCGCGGTGGTCAGGCCGTGCAGCGCCATCGCGAGCGGGCCCTGAAAGATCTTGCCCAATTCGGTCATGGCGGGGTGGATTGCCGCATTGACGACAATCGCGCCCTTGAAAAAATCGCCATGCAGCATCGGCTGCACGGTCAAAAAGCCGATCACCACCGACGGAATCGCCAACAAAACCAGCGGCACTGTCACGACCCACGGCGATTCGTGCGGCGCATGGTGGGCGCCATGCTGTTCGTCGTGGTGCGCATCCGGGTTCTGGTCGAAGCGCTCCTTGCCGTAGAACACCAGGAAGACCATGCGAAACGAATACAAGGCGGTCACAAACACGCCCGCCAGCACTGCGAAATACGCAAACCCCGCGCCCGGCAGGTTGCTGAAATGCACGGCCTCAATGATGCTGTCCTTGGAGTAGAAGCCGGCAAACAGCGGCGTTCCGATCAGCGCCAACGATCCGAGCAAGGCAGTCATCCAGGTGATCGGCATGTATTTGCGCAAACCACCCATCCAGCGGATGTCCTGGTTGTGGTGCACTCCCATGATCACCGAGCCCGCCGCGAGGAACAACAATGCCTTGAAAAAGGCATGCGTCATGAGGTGGAACACGGCCACCGAATAGGCCGAAGCGCCCAGTGCGACCGTCATGTAACCCAGCTGCGACAGCGTTGAATACGCCACCACGCGCTTGATGTCGTTCTGGATGATGCCCAGAAAGCCCATGAACAGCGCCGTGATTGCGCCGATCACCAGAATAAAACTCAACGCGGTATCGCTGAACTCGAACAGTGGCGACATGCGCGCAACCATGAAGATTCCGGCGGTGACCATGGTTGCGGCATGGATCAAGGCAGAGATCGGGGTCGGGCCTTCCATCGAATCGGGCAACCAGACGTGCAGCGGGAACTGGGCCGACTTGCCCATGGCACCGATGAACAGGCAAATGCAGATGACCGTGATCAGCAGCCAGCCAGTACCGGGAAAGGCCAGTTTTGCCAGCTCCGGTGCCTTCGCAAAAACCTCGGTGTAGTTGAGTGTGCCAGCGAAGGCCACGATAAGGCCAATGCCAAGAATAAAACCGAAGTCACCGACGCGATTGACCAGGAACGCCTTCATGTTGGCGAAGATGGCGGTCGGACGTTTGAACCAGAATCCGATCAGCAGGTATGACACCAGTCCTACCGCCTCCCAGCCGAAGAACAGCTGCAGCAGGTTGTTGCTCATTACCAGCATCAACATGGAAAACGTGAACAGCGAGATGTAGGCGAAGAAGCGGTTGTAACCGTCGTCGTCGTGCATGTAACCCACCGTGTAGATATGCACCATCAAGGAGACGAAGGTCACGACACACATCATCATGGCGCTCAGGCCATCAACCAGGAAACCGATCTCCATCTTCAGGTCGCCAAGCACCATCCAGGTGTAGATGGTTTGGTTGAAGTGTGCGCCGTCGGTGGCCACCCTCCAAAGCGTGTGCGCCGACAACACAAAGGCCAGCAGCACGCCAGCGATTGCCAGACTGTGGCAGGCTGCCCGTCCGATCCGGTTCCCGCCGAATGCCGTCCCGAACACCCCGGTGACGACCGCACCGACCAGAGGTGCGAGCGCTGCCGTCAACAGGACCGACGCGGAAAGGCTTTGACTCATCGTAGTTTCAACCCTTGAGCGTATTGAGTTCGTCGACGTTGATATTCGACTTGTTGCGGAACAACTGGACCAGGATGGCAAGCCCGATTGCCGACTCCGCAGCCGCCACGGTCAGGATGAAGAAGACGAATATCTGCCCGTGCATGTCACCCAGGTAATACGAGAATGCGACGAAGTTCATGTTCACGGCAAGCAACATCAATTCGATCGCCATCAACAGAATGATCAGGTTCTTGCGGTTCAAAAAGATGCCGATCACCGACAAGGCGAACAACATCGCGCCCAGTGACAGGAAGTGCCCCAGCGTCAAGGTCATGGTTTTTTCTCTGTCGGCGCACTATCCCCGGCTAGCGGCGGCGTCGGCCGGGTTGCGTCCAGCTTGACCAGCCGCAACCGATCACCGGCCTTGACGCGAATCTGCTCAGTTGCGCCAATGTGTTTGCTGTCCTTGCGCTCGCGCAGCGTCAGGGCGATCGCCGCGATGATGGCCACCAGCAGGATCACGGCCGCAATTTGCACCGGGAACACGTATTCGGAGTACAACAAGATGCCCAGGTCCCGGGTATTGGACACCTGGCCGGCAGCCTGCCCTGCGACGGCGACTGCCTTGGGTTCCTCACTGATGCGAAATCCCCCCATCAGCACGGCGGCCATCTCCAGCGCAATCAGGGTGCCAACGGCGCCAGCCAGCGGGAAATGGCGCCAGAAACCCTGGCGCATACTGTCGATGTTGATGTCGAGCATCATCACCACGAACAGAAACAGCACCATCACTGCGCCTACATAGACCAGGACCAGGGCAATCGCCAGGAACTCTGCTTTGAGCAACATCCAGATCATCGCGGCCTGGAAAAATGACAACACCAGATAGAGGGCGGCATGCACCGGATTACGAGCCGTAACTACGCGGAAAGCAGCAAACAGCAAGATCGCCGAGAAGGCGTAAAACAGACCGGCTTTGAGATCCATGGCGGGCAATCCGGGACTGCGGCGTCAGCGGTACTTGGCGTCCGCAGTCAGGCGGGCAGCAATTTCGCTTTCGTAACGGTCACCCACGGCAAGCAGCATTTCCTTGGTGAAATACAGGTCCCCACGCTTCTCTCCGTGGTACTCGAAGATATGGGTCTCGACGATCGCGTCGACCGGGCAGCTTTCTTCGCAGAAGCCGCAAAAAATGCACTTGGTCAGATCGATGTCGTACCGCGTTGTGCGCCGCGAACCATCGGCGCGCACTTCCGACTCGATGGTGATCGCCAGCGCCGGGCAAATCGCCTCACACAACTTGCAGGCAATACAGCGCTCCTCGCCGTTTTCGTAGCGGCGCAGCGCGTGCAGGCCGCGAAAACGCGGACTCGCAGGGGTCTTTTCTTCCGGAAACTGGACCGTGATCTTGCGCCGGAACATGTAGCGGCCTGTCACGGCCATGCCCTTCAAAAGCTCCAGCAACATGAAGCTGGCGAGAAAGTCGCGCAGGGAGAACGGCGCGCCAACAGTTGGCGCAGGGGTGGCAACACTACTCATGGGCTTACTTCCAGATATTGAACGGCGTCTGCATCCAGCCACCCACCACGACCAGCCAGAGCAGCGTGATGGGAATGAAAATCTTCCAGCCCAGACGCATGATCTGGTCGTACCGGTAACGCGGGAAAGTCGCCCGCACCCACAGGAACATCGTGACCACCACGAAGGTCTTCGCCGCCAGCCAGATCCAGCCCGGAATCCAGTCCAGGAAGGCGAACGGGGGCAACCAGCCGCCCAGGAACATGATCACGCACAAAGTCGACACCAGGATCATGTTGGCGTATTCCGCCAGGAAGAACATGGCAAAGGACATGCCGGAATACTCGACCATGTGGCCAGCCACGATCTCGGACTCACCCTCCACCACGTCAAACGGGTGGCGGTTGGTTTCTGCCAGGGCGGCGATAAAGTACACCAGGAAAATAGGGAACAGCGCCAGCCAGTTCCAGGAAAGTATCCCCATACCCTGGTCAGCGAACATGCCCCTGGACTGACCCATGACGATATCGGTCATGTTCATGCTGGCGGAGACCATCAAGACCACGACCAGGCAAAACCCCATGGAGATCTCGTAACTCACCATTTGCGCCGACGCCCGCATGGCGCCCAGGAAAGCGTATTTGGAGTTCGACGCCCAGCCAGCAATGATCACGCCATAGACCTCGAGCGAGGTGATCGCCATCAGGAACAGCAAACCGGCGTTGATATTGGCAAGCACCACGTCCGGGCCGAATGGCACCACGGCCCAGGCCGCCAACGCCGGCATGATGGTCATGATGGGTCCGAGCAGGAACAGGCCTTTGCTGGCCGCGGCCGGCACGATGATCTCTTTGGTCATCAACTTGAGTGCGTCGGCAATCGGAGTCAGCAAGCCCATCGGACCGACCCGGTTAGGGCCGTTGCGCAACTGGGTAAACGCAATTGCCTTGCGCTCCCACAGGGTGAGGTAAGCGACACAGCCCATGAGCGGGGCGAGCACCACCACGATCTTGAGCAGGGTCCACAGAACCGGCCAGGCAAACGCTGTCCACCACGGCGCGGACAATAAACCCAGCCCGCCAGCGTGCAGCTGCTCAATCATGCAGGAACCACCGCTCGGTCATACAGCGCGGCAGCACCGCGCGCGTCCGCGGTGAGTTGCAAGGACGGCGCGCGGCGCACGATCGAGTCGAGCTGGTAAATCGCCGCAACGGCCGGCTCGGTGGTCGCTGCGGCCAGATCGATGACAGTGCCATCCTGTGTATTGCCCAGCAGCGTGTTATCCACGATGGATCCGCTGGCCGTGCCGTCAAAACCGGCACGCACCAGAACGTCTTGTGAAGACTCGAAGTCAAACCCGGGCAGACCAAGCAGGTTGCCCAGCACCCGCAATACCTTCCACCCGGGCCGCGCGTCGCCAGCCGGTTTGACCACTGCGTGGAAGCCCTGCAGCCGCCCCTCGGCATTCACAAAACTGCCCGATGTCTCGGTGAAGGGCGCAATTGGCAACAACACATCGCTGATCGCAAGGTTGGCTTTGAACGGGCTCAATGTGACCACCATCGCGCTGGCCGCCAGCGCATGGGCAGCGCCACCCGCAGCGTCGAATTCGGGCTCGGTATTGAGCAGCAGCACAGCCTTCAGGGAGCCACCGAGCATCTGCCCCGCATGCAGCCCGCCCGCACGCGGAATGGCACCAACCAATTGGGCACCGACTGTGTTTGACGCCTCGGTGAGGTAGCCAACCGTACATCCGGTGTGTTCCCCGATCCAGTTGGCCAATGCCAGCAGGCTGGAAGCCTTCGGGTGGTGCGCCGCAGCGTTACCGAGCAGCACCGCCTTACGGTCGCCGCGCAGCAGGGACCTGGCAATCGCCAATGCCTGCGAACTCACGGTACCCGGTGCCGGAGCCGCGATTTCTTTCTCTGTCGCTACCGCAGCGGCGACATCCGCGAGTGCACGTACCCAGAGCGCGGAAGCGGACAGGAGCGTGGTGGCGATCGGCATCGCCCAGTCCAGCGGCCGGTCCGCCAACACATGCACCGCACACCCAGCGCGCGCCGCCTGGCGTACCCGCTGCGCAAACAACGGATGGTCCTTGCGCAAATTCGAACCAATCACCAATACTCGCTGCAGCGTTGACAGGGACGCGATGCTGCAACCGAGATAGCGAGCGCGGCTGTGCACCGGGAACTCCGCATTGCGCAGCCGGTAGTCGACGTTGTCGCTGCCCAAGCCGCGCACCAGTTCTGCGCTCAGGTACAACTCTTCAAGCGTGCTGTGGGCGCTGGTCAACGCTCCAATACTGGAAGCGCCATGGTCGGCCTTGACCTGCTTGAGGCCATTGGCGACGTATTCCAGGGCGGTTTGCCATTCCACCTCGTGCCACTGGCCACCCTGCTTCAGCATGGGCTTGGTGAGACGCTCCGGGCCGTTCAGGGCCTCGTACGAAAAGCGGTCGCGGTCAGCGATCCAGCACTCGTTGACGGCTTCGTTCTCCAGCGGCACAACCCGCATCACCTTGTGGTTCTTGACCTGCACCACCAGATTGGCGCCCGTCGAATCGTGCGGACTGACCGACTTGCGCCGCGACAACTCCCAGGTGCGTGCGCTGTAGCGAAACGGCTTGCTGGTCAGCGCCCCCACCGGGCAGATGTCGATCATGTTGCCGGACAATTCGGAATCGATGGATTGCCCGACAAAGGTTTCGATTTCCGCATGTTCCCCGCGATGCGACATGCCGAGTTCCATCACGCCGGCGAGTTCCTGGCCGAAGCGGACGCAACGTGTGCAATGGATACAGCGGCTCATCTCTTCCATGGAGATCAGCGGCCCGGCGTCCTTGTGGAAGACGACCCGTTTTTCTTCCTCGTATCGCGAGGCCGAGCTGCCGTAACCGACGGCCAGGTCCTGCAACTGGCATTCGCCACCCTGATCGCAGATCGGGCAGTCAAGCGGGTGGTTGATGAGCAGGAACTCCATCACCGACTTTTGCGCCTTGATTGCCTTGTCGCTCTTGGTGCGCACCACCATGCCTTGGGTCACCGGCGTGGCACAGGCCGGCATCGGTTTGGGCATTTTCTCCACGTCCACCAGGCACATGCGGCAGTTGGCCGCGATGCTGAGCTTCTTGTGGTAGCAGAAGTGCGGAATATAGATGCCAACCTTGTCAGCCGCATGCATGATCATGCTGCCTTCGACAATGTCCACTTTCCGTCCGTCAAGTTCGATTTCTACCATGGTGCCGGTGCCTGATCAGACGTAGGAAGGGACCATGCAGGTCTTGTGTTCTACGTGGTACTCAAATTCGTGGCGGAAGTGTTTGATCATGGCGCGTACCGGCATTGCCGCCGCGTCTCCCAGTGCACAAATCGTGCGACCCTGAATATTGTCGGCCACCGAGTTGAGCAAATCCAAGTCGCTGGCACGTCCCTGACCATTCTCGACCCGGTCCACCATGCGCGAGAGCCAACCCGTACCCTCGCGGCACGGCGTGCATTGGCCACAGGACTCGTGCATGTAGAAGTAGCTCAGCCGTTGCAGCGACTTGACCATGCAGCGGCTGTCGTCGAGCACGATCACCGCACCCGACCCGAGCATGGAACCGGCCTTGGCAATCGAGTCGTAATCCATGGTGCAATCCATCATCACCGCTGCAGGCAGTATGGGCGCCGATGAGCCGCCCGGAATCACGGCCTTGAGCTGACGCCCGCTACGCACCCCGCCGGCAATCTCCAGCAGCCGGGGGAACGGCGTACCCATCGGCACTTCGTAGTTGCCCGGCTTCTCTACATCGCCACTCACCGAATAGATCTTGGTTCCGCCGTTGTTGGGCTTGCCACACGCCAGGTAGGCGGCGCCGCCGTTTCGGATGATCCAGGGAACGGCAGCGAAGGTTTCGGTGTTGTTGATCGTGGTCGGTTTGCCGTACATGCCAAAACTCGCCGGGAACGGTGGCTTGAAACGCGGCTGGCCCTTCTTGCCTTCGAGAGACTCAAGCAAGGCTGTTTCCTCGCCGCAAATATAAGCACCAAATCCATGCACGGCATGCAACTGGAAGTTGAACGTGCTGCCCAGAATTGCGTCGCCCAGAAAGCCCGCGGCACGGGCTTCTTCCAGGGCTTCCTCGAAGCGGTCGTAGGTCCTGAAGATCTCGCCGTGGATGTAGTTGTATCCGACCGAGATACCCATGGCGTAAGCGGCGATCACCATTCCTTCGATCACGATGTGCGGGTTGAACTGCAGGATGTCGCGGTCCTTGCAGGTGCCGGGCTCACCTTCGTCCGAATTACACACCAGGTACTTCTGGCCCGGGAACTGCCGCGGCATTAAGCTCCACTTCAGTCCGGTGGGGAATCCGGCACCACCACGGCCGCGCAGCGAGGACTCCTTGACGGTGGCGATCACCTGTTCGGGCGTCAGGCCCGGCGCGCCGTCCGCCGCCAGGATCTTGCGCACGGCCGCGTAACCGCCACGTGCCTGATAATCCTTGAGGCGCCAGTTGCTGCCGTCAAGCCCCGCATAGATCTGGGGACTGATATGGCGGTCGTGAAAACAGGACTCCAGACCGGTGGCCTGAAACTCCGCCAGGATCTGCTCTGCCATCATGGCACTGCCCCGGCTGCCTTGAGCCCATCGACCAACTGGTCCAATTTTTCATTGCCCATGAAACTGCACATCGTGCGGTCATTCACCAGCAGCACCGGCGCGTCGGCACAAGCGCCAAGACATTCGCTTTGCTGCAGGGTGAACAGGCCATCGGCAGTGGTTTGCCCCATTGTGATCCCCAGTTTTTGCTCCAGGTGGCGCAGTGCCTTGGTGCCATCGCGCAACTGGCACGGCAAATTGGTGCAAACGTTGAACTTGTACTTGCCCACTGGCCGCTGGTTGTACATGTTGTAGAAGGTGGTGACCTCATGCACTGCGATCGGCGCCATGCCCAGATAGTCAGCCACCAGCTTCTCGCTTTCCACGCTTACATGGCCCAGCTCCTGCTGCACCACGGCCAGGCATGCCATCACCGCCGACTGTTTCTGGTCGGACGGGTACTTGGCCACCTCACGCGCAAACCGCGCCAGTCCTGCTTCGGAGATCATCTGTCAATCTCCCCAAACACAATATCCATGGTGCCGATGATGGCCACTGCGTCGGCAATCATGTGGCCACGGGCCATTTCGTCCATTCCCGCAAGGTGCGCAAAACCAGGGGCACGGATCTTCAGGCGGTATGGCTTGTTGGCACCATCACTGACGATGTAGATCCCAAACTCGCCTTTGGGATGCTCGACTGCCGCGTAGGCGTCGCCCACCGGCACATGGAAACCCTCGGTGAAAAGCTTGAAATGGTGGATCAGCTCTTCCATGTTCGACTTCATGGACTCGCGCGAGGGGGCAGCCACCTTGTGGTTGTCGGTGATGACCGGACCGGGATTGGCGCGCAACCAGTCCACGCACTGCTTGATGATTCGGTTGCTCTGGCGCATCTCGGCGACCCTGACCAGATAGCGGTCATAACAGTCGCCGGTCTTGCCCACCGGAATATCGAAATCCATCAGACTGTAAGCATCGTATGGCTGCTTCTTGCGCAGATCCCAGGCGACGCCAGAGCCACGCAGCATCGCCCCGGTAAAGCCAAGGTTCATGGCACGCTCGGGAGTCACCACACCAATACCAACGGTGCGTTGTTTCCAGATCCGGTTGTCGGTCAGGAGGGTCTCGTACTCGTCGACCTGGCCGGGAAAGTTCGTACAGAAGTCGTCGACGAAGTCGAGCAACGTGCCTTGCCGGTTTTCGTTGAGCTGGGCCAGCGCACGTGCATTCCTGATCTTGTTGACCTGGTATTGCGGCATGCTGTCGGGCAGATCGCGGTAGACACCACCCGGACGGAAATAGGCCGCATGCATACGCGCTCCAGAGACCGCCTCGTACATGTCGAACAGGGCCTCACGTTCCCTGAAACAATAAATCAGGATGTTCATCGCCCCACAATCGAAACCATGTGCGCCCAACCACATCAGGTGGTTCAAGAGCCGCGTGATCTCGGCGAACATGACCCGGATGTACTGCGCGCGCAGCGGTACGTCGACCTGCAGCAGCTTTTCGATCGCCAGGCAGTAGGCCTGTTCATTGGCCATCATCGACACGTAGTCGAGCCGATCCATGTAGGGCAATGACTGGATATAGGTTTTGCTCTCGGCCAGCTTTTCGGTGGCCCGGTGCAACAGGCCGATGTGCGGGTCGGCGCGTTGCACTACCTCACCATCGAGTTCCAGAACCAAGCGCAACACCCCATGTGCCGCCGGATGCTGCGGGCCAAAATTAAGCGTGTAATTCTTGATTTCAGCCATGCCGTGCTGCGCGCCGGATATTAAAGCGCCAATTGCTCAATGCAGGCCCCCGTACTTGTCTTCGCGCACGATGCGTGGTGTGATCTCGCGCGGCTCGATCGACACGGGCTGGTAAATGACGCGCTTTTGTTC
>JAJAZK010000394.1 GCA_026785765.1 Rhodoferax sp.
GACGGCTGATCGCGGAATGGATCGTTGGTGGTGAGCCCAGCGTGGACCTGTGGGAGGTCGATATTCGCCGCTTCGGCGCATTCACTGGCAACCGAAAGGCACTGTTCGACCGCACCGCCGAGACACTTGGCCTGCACTACGCAATGCGCTGGCCGCGCCAAGAGCTGGAGACCGCGCGGCCGCTGCGCACATCGCCGCTGTACGACCTGCTGATGGCCAAGGGCGCGGAGTTCGGTAGCCGCAATGGCTGGGAGCGCGCCAACTACTTCCGGCCGGGAGGCGTCGGCAGGCCCGATTACACCTTGGGCAAACCAGGATGGCTGCCCTGGATGCGCTCCGAGCAAAAGGCCACGCGGGAAGCCGTGGCTTTGTACGACCAGAGCTCGTTTTCCAAGCTGCTGCTGCAGGGCCGCGACGCGCTGGCCGTGTTGCAGCGTTTGTGTGCCAACGAGATGGACGTGCCGGTGGACCGCATGGTGTACACCGCGATGCTCAACGAGCGCGGCGGCTTCGAGAGCGACCTGACGGTGATCCGGCAAAAGCCGGACCGCAACGGCGAGCGCTTTCTGATCGTCACCGGCTCGGCGCAGACGGTGCGCGACTTTGACTGGATCAGCCGCCACATCGGGCCGCAGCAACACGCGGTGCTGACCGACATCACGCCGCTGTACAGCGTGCTATCGGTGATGGGGCCAAAAGCGCAGGAGCTGCTGGCTCGGGTCAGCCCAGCCGATCTGTCCAGTCAGGGCCTGGGCTTTTCCTGGACGCGCGTGATCGACCTCGGTTTCGCCCGGGTGCGGGCGGCGCGCATGAGTTATGTAGGCGGTCCGGGCTACGAGTTGTACGTGCCGGTGGAGATGACACGCCACGTCTACCAGGCACTGACGCAGGCTGGCGCCGGCCTTGGGCTGGTCGACGCCGGCTACTACGCACTCGACGCACTTCGCATCGAGATGGGCCGACGCGCCTGGGGCGCTGAGCTGGGGCCGGACGAAACCCCGTATGACGCCGCCATGCTATTTGCGGTGAAGCTGGACAAGCCGACGCCTTTCATCGGGCAGCAGGCGCTGCGGCAACTGCACGGCAAACCGCTGCGCAAAAAACTCGTGACACTGGTGCTGGATTCAGCGGATGTCTACCTGTGGGGTGGCGAATCCATCATCGTGGGCGGAGTGTCGGTGGGGGAGATTTCGTCGGCGGGCTGGAGCCCTCGCGCGGGCGCGTGTGTCGCACTGGGTTATGTGCGTGGCGACGCCGCCAACGTGCCGCATGCCGGGACGGCGGCACAGGTGGGTTTGTGGGGCGAAAACGTTGCGGTCAAACTGTACGACCGCTGGCTCGCGAACGGCTGACATCGCACATGACTTTGTACCAGCGAGAGCCCCACGAACAACAGCAAATTCCGCCTATTCGCCCTGACGGCATTTTGCAATCGAGGATTCAGGTTAGAGGCATTTTGTGGGTGGGATCGGGCCAGCGAGGCACTCTGCTTCGCGGCTGTCCCCCGTGTCGGCCTATGGCCGCCGACTCCTCCTTTATTCCGCTGCGCAGAGCGCCTCACTGGCCTGATCCTGCAAGCTTGGTGGGCGCGCGGTGCGCCAGTCACATTCGCGGTCAAGAAGGCTGGGTGGGCGCCTCAGCGAGGTAAAGAAGGAGGAACGGGCGAAGCACGTTTCGGGTGACACGAGCGGAGGCGCCCGCCCAGCTTGCCTGGCTTGCCAACGCCGCAACCCCAGTTCTTGTCTTCCGAAAGCGGATCGGTCTCAGCGCCGCCGCCACGCCTGCGTCGTGCGCTCCAGTCGGCGCGTGAGCAACACGTGGGCGATCTTGACGCTGGCCGAGGTCGCCACGATGGCCACCGCCATGGCGGCAGCGGCGGCGGTGAAACCGGATTCGTCCATGTTGACGATGGACACTGCCGCCAGCTTGGTGTCGGTCGAATAAAGGAAGATCACGGCCGACACCGTGGTCATGGCGTTCACGAAAAGATAAATGCTGATATCCAGCACCGCGGGCAAGCAGACCGGCACACTGACGCGTGACATGGTGCGAAACAGCGACACCTTCAGCGACGCCGATACCGCCTCGAACTCGGCGTCGAGCTGCTTGAGCGCGGTAACTGCGGTCAGATGGCTCACGGTGTAGAAGTGGGTGATCGAGTTGACCACCAGGATGATCATGGTGGCGTAAATAAAGCCAAACGGGTTGCCCTTTTCATTGAAGAAAAAGATGTACGCCAGCCCCAGCACCAGGCCCGGCACCGCCATTGGCAACATCGCCATGAACTGGGCCAGCAGCCGCCCGGCAGCAAACGCCCGCGTCTTCTCCAGCAGGTAGGCACCCAGAAAAACCACCACCGTGCCGATCAGCGCCGTCCACACCGCCAGTTCCAACGAGTTGCCATAGGCAGCCCAACCGTCACTGTCGAAATCGCCGAACTTGTAGTTGTTCAGGGTCAAGGCCAGGTTGTACGGCCAGCGCGTCACGAACGAGGCCCACACCGCCATCGCCAGAATCCCGAAAATCAGCCCGCCCACCACGGCACAGAAGGCAAAAAGGGTCCAGTCGCGGCGCGCGACCGGTTTCGGTACCAGCGGCACCGCCCGCGCCGATAACAGGGCGACCTGGCGACGCTGGATGATGCGGTCTGCCATGAACGCCACCACCGCCGGGATCAGCAATACAAAACCGACGACGGCGCCCATCTGGAAGTTCTGCTGACCAATCACTTGCTTGAAGATGTCGGTGGCGAGCACGTTGAAGCGCCCGCCGATGACCTTGGCGATACCAAAGTCGGTGATGACCAGCGTGAAGATCACAAAACCGGCGCTGATGATGCCGTACTTGGCGCCCGGCAACGTCACGGTAAAGAACACCCGGGTCCTGGAGGCGCCCAGCGCGTCGGCGGCTTCGTACAACCGCGAGTCGGCCAGCGACAAAGCCGCCAACAGGATCATCAGCGCATGCGGGAAGCAGTAGAAAACCTGCGACACCACAATGCCAAACGGCCCATACACCGAGACACCGAACATCCAGTCTTTCAGGAAGCCCTGGTTGCCAAACAGATAGATCAGCGATATTGCCGGCAACAGGGACGGCGCCAGAATCGGGATAAGGGCGAGCGCCTGGAACAGGCCCTTCCAGCGCATGCAACTGCGCTGCAGGGCATACGCGTACACAAACGCCAGCGGCAGCACAATGGCGGTCGTCAGCAGCGCCACAAACAGGCTGTTCCACAACGAGGCCAGCAAAGACGGCGTGGAGAAATACTGCACGTAGTTCGCCAGCCCGACGAACTCGCCTTTTTGCCCCTCGAAGCTCTTCGACAGCAGCCACCACAACGGCAGGATCAGCGTGACCAGCATCCAGACGATGAACACACAGATGCCCAAGCGCATCAATATGTCGTCGCGGTCCAGCCGTCGCCGCGTCAGCGGCAGCTCGGTCGCGGTGCTGGCGCCAGCCTGTGTCACGGCTGCCGGGCGGCCGCAGGAAAAACCCGGATGCGTTCCGGCGGGAGGCTGACCAGCAGCTCCATGCCCACGACCACGCCCAGGTCACGCACCACGTTGATGGAGAAATCGGCCAATACCATCGTCTTGTCACCGTCGTGCGCGAGTTGCACGCGGCAGAACGAACCCAGGAACTCGATGTCTGCAACCCGCACGGCGAAACTGTTGGTGGCTCCTGCGACGACGTTGCGCACCACCACATCTTCCGGGCGAATCGCCAGCGTCACATCGTTTCCCGGCCCGGGCTGGATGTCGATGTCGCACTCCAGATCCACAGAGCCAAACCGCGCCACTCCCGGCCGCAGCACCACCGCGGGCAGGAAGTTCGTGGTGCCCACGAAGTCGGCAACAAAGGCGCTGGCGGGCTGGCGGTAGACCTCCAGCGGCGTACCAACCTGTTCAATCACCCCTTCGTTCATCACCACGATGCGGTCTGCCATGGTGAGTGCCTCTTCCTGGTCGTGCGTGACCATGATGGTGGTCACACCTAGGCGTTCATGCAGGCGGCGGATCTCGATGCGCAGGTAGGCGCGCACCCGGGCATCGAGTGCGCTGAGCGGCTCGTCGAGCAACAACAGGCCTGGCGACAGCGCCAGCGCGCGCGCCAGTGCCACGCGTTGCTGCATGCCGCCAGAGAGTTGCGCCGGGTACTTGAGGCCGGAGTCGGGCAAACCCACCAGCTTGAGCAGCTCATCGACCCGGGTTGCAATCTCGCGCCGTGGCAAGCCCCGGCTGACCAGCCCGTAACCGACGTTGGCAGAGACGTTCAGGTTGGGAAACAGCGCGTAGGACTGGAAAACAATGCCGAAATCACGCTGTGACGCCGGCAGGTCGGAAATCTCGCGATCCGCCTGGAAGATGCGCCCGGAGGTTTGTATGTCCAGGCCGGCAATTGCCCGCAACAGCGTCGTCTTGCCGCATCCGGACGGGCCCAGGAAGCAGACAAACTCGCCAGGAAAAATTTCCAGCGAGATGTCCTTGAGTGCCGAAAAGGTACCGAACTGCTTTTTCAGCTGTTCGATCCGTAAATAGGGCGGCTGCACCGCCTCGCGCGCCGTCAAAACTGCTGCGCCCGCTTACTTGGGAGCCGACTTGCCGTCGTAACGCCTGGTCCACTCCGCCAGAATCCGGGCGCGGTCGGCACCCATCTTGGACAGGTCAATATTTACCATGGCGGCATCCGCGCTGGGCGGGTAGTTCGGTGGCGCCGGATTCATGCCCGGAAAACCGACGATGGCGTAGGACTTGCCATACAGTTCATAGGCGGTCCTGCTGACCGCGAAATCGGCCAGTTTCTGCGCCGCAGCCAGGTTCTTGGTGCCTTTGACAATTGCCGTGGCCTCCATGTCCCATGGAGAGCCCTCTTTGGCCAGGATGAGGTCGATCGGTGCGCCGGCCGTCTTTTCGCGCGCGCCGCGCATGTCGAAACCGATGCCGATGACGCGTTCACCCTTGGCCGCCTGCACACACGGCGCCGAGCCGGAGTGGGTATACACGGCAATGTTGTTATGCAACTTGTCCATGAACTCCCAGCCAGCCTTTTCGCCCATGATCTGCAGCCAGGCATACACCGCCTGGTAACCGGTGCCGGAGGACGCCGGGTTCGGCATCACGATGGAGTCCTTGTAGACCGTATTGGTTAAGTCCGCCCAGGACGTGGGCTTGGGCATGTTCTTCTTCGGACCTTCAACCGTGTTGTAGCACATCACTGCCAGCCAGGCGTCCATGCCGGTCCAGGCCATCGGGTTCTTGCTGCTTCTGAAATTGGGCTTGATCTGGTCAGCGCCTTTGGGTGTGTAGGGCTGCAACATATCCATCGAGTCAAACAGCGAAACGCTGGACGCACCCAGACCCCAGATCACGTCGGCGCGCGGATTGTCTTTTTCGGCCAGCAAGCGTGCCGTGATGATGCCCGTGGAGTCGCGCACCCAGGCAATCTCCACATCCGGTGTGGCGGCCTCAAACGCCGCCTTGTAGGGGCCCATCTGGTCGTTTTCCAGAGCGGTGTATACAGTAATTCTGGTTTTCTGGGCAAACGCCGGCACTGCCATCAATGCCGATACGGCAAGCGCTGCGGCTCCGAGCAACAGACCACGAACCTTGAACTTGAACATCGCTGGACTCCTGAGTAATAGATAAAGCTAAGGGAAACCGGGGAAAACTGGGCACCTCCGGGGTCGGCCGGTCAGACGATTTGTCATCGTATGACCGCAATATGACCGCCGCGTGACACCGAGCATACGCGGCCACGGCGCGAAGCGATGCAGGATTTACCCGTATTCAATGTACGCAAGGATCAAGCCGCATGGGCCTGCACCAGACAGGACTGGAACACCCGTGCCGCGCGTGAGGGCTCCGGTGAGCGCCGCAGGATGCCCAGAAAGCTGCAGCTATAGCGAAAACGCTCCGGATTGACGGCCCGCATCTGCCCCAGGCCAACAAAACCGGCGGCGTAGTGGTCCGGTAGAAAACCCAGAAAACGCCCGGACAGGATCAGCGTGGCAATCGCCTCCTGATCGAACGCGGTCGCCTTGCGCGGCAAACGCATCTGCTGGCTGATTTCCATGTTCGGCGAGTGGTAACCCAGGCCGGCGAACTGGTGGCTGGCCAGATCGGCCCATTGCAAGCCCGCACCCGGCACGCCAAACAAAGCGTGGCGTGCGCCGCAATACATCAGCATCGTCTCGTCAAACAGCGCGTCGTAGACCAGGCTGTCCGAACGCCGGTGCCCCGGAATCACGCCCACCTGAAACTGCCCGTCGATCACGCCACGTTCGATTGCGTTGATCGGCGCCACATGCAGGTGCAGCGCCACATCCGGTGCACGTTCACAAAAGAGCGCAATCGCCGCACCAATATGGGCCTGCGGGTTGCTGGCGGTTTTGTCGAACACCGCCACGTTGAGCTGCCCGCCCATGCGTCGGTGGATCTCGTCGACGCTGGCACGAAACACCTCGGTCGAGGCCAGCAGCCGCAACGTCTCAACGTGAATCTGCTCGCCCTCGGCCGTCAGCGAAAACCCGCCGCGACCGCGTCGGCACAACGTCAGACCGAGGCGCACCTCCAGGTCTTTTACATGGCGGCTGATGGTCGAGGTGCCGATATTGAGCTCCAACTCGGCCGCTGCCATGCCACCACAATCCACCACGGTCTTGAACACGCGCAACAGCCGCAAATCCATATCACCGAGTTGCCCTAGCAGGGATTGGGCGTTTACTTTCATAATCTGGCAACCAAATAGTGATAACTAACCATTTATAAGAGTAATAGAGTAACCCACAATCCGATGTTCGTAACCCCAACCACCGGAGCCTTCGATGAATCTGACCGATGCCCAACACCTCCAGCCCGCCGCCCGCACCGACGCAGCCTGGCTCGAAGCGCACTGGATGCCGTACACCGGCAACCGCAACTTCAAGGCCAATCCACGCATGATCGTGAGCGCCCAAGGCGCCTACTACACGATGGCCGACGGGCGCAAGATTCTCGACGGCCTGTCCGGTCTGTGGTGTTGCGGACTGGGCCATGGACGCCCCGAGATCACCGCCGCTGTGAGCCGGCAGATCGCCACACTGGACTACTCGCCCGCCTTCCAGTACGGCCACCCGTTGTCGTTTGAGCTGGCCAACAAGATCAAGGAACTCACGCCTGCCGGTCTGGACTATGTGTTCTTCACCGGCTCGGGCTCCGAGTGCGCCGACACCTCGCTGAAAATGGCTCGCGCCTACTGGCGCACCAAAGGGCAAGCCAGCAAGACCCGTTTCATCGGCCGCGAGAAGGGTTACCACGGCGTCAACTTCGGCGGCATCTCGGTGGGCGGTATTCCGGCCAACCGCAAAGCTTTCGGCCAGACCATCGAGGCCGACCACCTGCCGCACACCCAACTGGCCAGCAACGCGTTTTCGCATGGCATGCCGGCCAAGGGGGTGGAGTTGGCCGATGAGCTGCTCAAAGTGATTGCGCTACACGATGCGTCGAACATCGCAGCGGTAATCGTCGAGCCGTTTTCGGGTTCAGCCGGGGTGGTGATTCCCCCGGTGGGGTATCTGCAGCGGCTGCGCGAGATCTGCACCGCCAACAACATCCTGCTGATTTTCGACGAGGTCATCACCGGCTTTGGCCGCTCTGGTGCGTTCACCGGCGCCGAGGCATTTGGCGTCACCCCCGACATCCTGAACGCCGCCAAACAGATCACCAACGGCACGCAGCCGCTCGGTGCCGTGGTGGTCAAGAAGGAGATCTACGACACCTTCATGGCCGCTGACCTGCCCGAATACATGCTGGAATTCACTCACGGCTATACCTATTCGGCGCACCCGGTGGCCTGTGCCGCCGGTATCGCCGCGCTCGACGTGCTGGTGCAGGAAGACATGGTCGGGCGTGTCAAGGCTCTCGCGCCGTACTTCGAACAGGCCGTGCACAGCCTCAAGGGCGTCAAACACGTCACCGACATCCGCAACTACGGCTTGGCAGCCGGTTTCACGGTTGAGTCCCTGCCGGGTGAGCCAGCGCGTCGACCCTATGAAATCGCCATGAAGTGCCTGGACAAGGGGTTCTACGTGCGTTACGGCGGCGACACCATTCAGCTGGCGCCGCCCTTCATCATCGAAAAACACGAGATCGACAGACTCATCAACGCCCTCGGCGACGCGCTGCGCGAAACCAACTGATCCACCTGCAAGCCATGTACAACGACCCATTCCTTCGAAGTACCGGCCCCGGTGCAACGACCATGCCGACCATCGGCCACCTGATCGACGGCAAGCTGGTGGCGGGCGGTAGTCGCTCGCAGGACGTTTTCAACCCTGCCACTGGCAAGGCAGAAAAGCGCCTGTTGCTGGCCGATGCTGCCACCATTGAACTGGCGATTGCATCGGCGCAGGCCGCCTACCCGGCCTGGCGCGCCACGCCCCCGCTCAAGCGCGCACGGGTGATGGGTAAGCTCAAACAGTTGCTGGAGGAAAACGCCGACGCGATTTGCGCCCTGTTGACGGCAGAACATGGCAAGGTGGTGGGGGATGCGCAGGGAGAGCTGCAGCGCGGCATCGAAAATGTCGAGTTCGCCTGCTACGCACCCGAGCTGCTCAAGGGGGAACACAGCAAGAACGTCGGCCCGTCCATCGACTCCTGGAGCGAATTCCAGCCGCTGGGCGTGGCGGCTGGCATCACGCCGTTCAACTTTCCCGTCATGGTGCCGCTGTGGATGTGGCCAATGGCCGTGGTGTGCGGCAACACCTTCATCCTCAAACCCTCCGAGCGCGATCCGTCGAGCGCGCTGCTGGTGGCGCAACTGGCGCTGCAGGCCGGCCTGCCGCCAGGCGTGCTCAATGTGGTGAACGGCGACAAGGAGGCGGTGGACGCTTTGCTGAAAGACAAGCGCATTGCCGCAGTCAGTTTTGTCGGCTCCACGCCAATTGCCGAATATGTGTACGCCACTGGTTGCGCCAGCGGCAAGCGAGTGCAGGCGCTAGGTGGCGCCAAGAACCACGCGGTAGTGATGCCCGACGCCGACGTGCCCAACGCGGTCAGCGCCATGATGGGCGCTGCCTTTGGCTCCTGCGGCGAACGCTGCATGGCGGTGCCATTGATCGTGGCGGGCGGCGACGCGGTCGCTGACGCCATGATCGCCGGCCTGAAAACCGAGATCGCCAAGATGAAGGTCGGACCGGGCAACGACGCCAGCAACGACATGGGCCCGCTTGTGACCAAGCCACACTTTGAGAAAGTGCGCGGCTACGTGGAGCAGGGCGTGAAGGAAGGCGCCAATTTGCTGATCGATGGGCGCGCCGTGAAAGTGCCGGGGGCGAATGCCGAAGGTTATTTCATCGGCCCCTGCCTGTTCGACAACGTCAAACCCGGCATGGTGATTTACCAGGAAGAGATTTTTGGCCCGGTACTTGGCATCGTGCGCGTCAAAACGCTGCAAGAGGCGATGGAGCTGATCGACCGCCACGAATACGGCAACGGCACCTGCATCTTCACCCGCGACGGCGAGGCCGCCCGATACTTCAGCGACAACATCCTGGTCGGCATGGTGGGTATCAACGTACCGCTGCCGGTACCGGTGGCGTACCACTCCTTCGGCGGCTGGAAACGCAGCCTGTTCGGCGACCTCAGCGCTTACGGCCCGGACGCGGTGCGTTTTTATACCAAGCGCAAGACCATCAGCCAGCGCTGGCCATCGGCCGGCGTGCGTGAGGGTGCGGTGTTCAGTTTTCCGAGCAACCGGTAGGCATTCGGCGGCCGGCTGGCCGGGGCGGCGCGCGACCGGCTGCTTGCGGGACGCTGCGGACGCGCGCGCGCCAGCCGCTGCAAAGTGGCTCGCTTTGCCAGCCCCGGGGCCAGCCCCTGCCGGTGCATGGGCTGGGATAAACACCTGTTTGCCCAAGCGCCGACAATCGAACCATGAAACTGACCCGACTCTCGCGCCTTTTGTTGTGTCACGCCCTGGCTGCAGTGTTGGTCAGCAGCATGGCTCTGGCCGCAGGCGCCATCCACGCGCAGACAAACTCCAGAGCGGCAAAATTCTACGAAGACGCACTCGCACGTTATGAGAAGAAGGACATCGCTGGCGCGATCCTGCAGCTCAAGAACGCGCTGCAGGTCGACCCCAACATGTTGCCAGTTCAGCTGCTGCTGGGCAAAGCCCTGATGCAAAACGGCGAAGTCGTCGCCGCGGAGGTGGCTTACACCGAGGCATTGCGTCTGGGTGTGAACCGGGCCGAGGTGGTGATTCCACTGGGACAGGCCTACCTTGCGCAGGGCAAGCACAAACTTGTCCTGGAACAACCGACCTTCAACCCGGTGGGGCTGCCGCCGACCACGCAGATCCGGTTGCAATTGTTGCGTGCCGCCACGTTTGGCGATCTTGGTAACCCGGGCAAGGCCTTGCAGGCAATCGACGAAGCGCGCCTCCTCGACAACCGTGCGCCTGATTCGTGGCTGGCCGAGGTTCCGATTCGGATTCGTGCCGGGCAACTGAAAGAGGCCACAGTAGCTGTAGACAAGGCATTGGCGCTGGCACCCAACTCCGCTGAAGGCCACTATCAGAAAGGCTCGATCACGCATCTTCAGGGTAATCTGCGCGGCGCCTTGGCGTCGTACGACAAAGCCTTGCAGATTGACTCTGGCCATGTGGATGCGTTGGTAACCCGCATCGGCCTGTACCTCGACCTGGCACGCTTCGACGACGCCGCCAAAGACGTGGCTGACTTGCTGCGTGTGGCACCGCGCGAACCCCGCGGCGGTTACCTCAAGGCCCTTTTGGCAGAACGCAAAGGTGATGCCGCGACCGTGAGGGAAGGGCTGAAACAGGTTACCGAACTACTCGACCCGGTACCACCCGAGTTCATTCGTTACCGGCCGCAAATGCTGATGCTCAATGGACTGGCGCACTTCGGGCTGAACCAGCGCGAGAAGGCCAAAGGCTACCTCGAGGCATTCCAGAGGGTGCAGAACAACAGCCCCGCATCCAAGCTGCTGGCGCGGATCTATCTGGGTGAAGGAAACGCAGCACCCGCCGTGACGGTGCTCGAAACCTACCTGAAAGCACAGCCCGGTGACGGGCAAGCCATGACCTTGCTGGCCAATGCCTATATGGCACAGGGCCGCAACGCCAAGGCCACAGTGCTCATGCAACAGGCACTCAAGACGCAGGACAACCCGGCTTTCCGCACAACCCTGGGAATGAGTCTGGTCGGCAGTGGACAGTCTGGCCCGGCCGCCGCCGAACTGGAGGCTGCCTACAAGAAAGACCCCAACCAAACCCAGGCCGGCATCGCTCTGGTGGAGTTGTACTTGAAGGCGAACCAGTCGCGCAAGGCCGTGGCCGTCGCGGAAAGCCTGATCAAGCGGCAGCCCGACAACGCAAGTTTCCACAACCTGCTGGGCATGGCCCACGGGCAGTCAAGCAACGCCGCCGCCGCCAAGGCATCGTTCGAAAAGGCGATGCAGCTCGATGACACCCTGGTGTTTGCCAAGCTCAACATGGCGCGGCTGGAGATTGCAACCAATGCCCTCGACGGCGCGACCAAACGCCTGACCGACCTGCTCAGGCAAAACGAACGTAACAGCGAAGCCATGTACGAGCTGTCGGTGATCGCCGACCGGACGGGTCAACCGGCAGAGGCTCAAAAATGGCTGGAAAAGGCGCGTGAATCGGCCAGTCCCAAGGACCTGCGCTGGGGCTTGGCACTGGTGGACTTTTATCTGCGCTACAACCGACCGGGCGCCGCACTGGACGCTGCAAAACTCGCCACTGGCAAAGCGCCCGAAGACTTGTCGACCATGCTGGCTTACAGCCGTGCCTTGCTGGCCAATGGCGACACGATTGGCGCCAAAAACACATTGTCCGGCGCGACCCGGTTTGCCGAATACAGCGCGCCCAAGCAGGTTGAAATCGCCGGCTTGCAATTGGCTGCCAACAACCCGACGGGCGCCGCCTACAGCCTGGAAAAGGCGCTTTCCGGCCAGCCCGACTATCTGCCGGCGCAGGCCCTGATGGCAGAGGCCGAGTTCAAACTCGGTGAGAACGCGAAAGCGGAGAAACGCGCCCGTGCAATCGTTGCGCAATACCCCAAACTCGCGGTCGGTCACAACATTCTGGGTGGCATCGCGCTGGCCAAAGGCCAAGCGGCCGCGGCTGCGGAGGCCTTTCGGCGCGCGCACGATGCCGAGCCATCGACCGACACGTTGTTGCGCCTGTTTCGCGCCCTGTCCTCCCAGGATGACGGCCGCCCGGCGCAACAGCTGGCCGAACAATGGCTGAAGACCCGGCCGAGCGACTTGCCCGTGCGAAAGGCGCTGGCAGACGGGTACGCACGCCAGGGCAACTTTGCCGCTGCGCAAGGCGCTTACGATGCTGCGTTGAAGGTCAATCCGGACGACGCCGAGGTGCTCAACAACCTTGCCAACGTGTATCTGAAACTGAAGAATCCGGCCAGCGCAATCAAGACTGCAGAACTGGCATTGACAAAAGTTCCCGGTAGCGCAACCATCATTGACACCCTTGGTTGGGCTTTGTTCCAGGCCGGACAAACCGACCGTGCCCTGCAGTTGCTGCGCGATGCACGGCTGCGCCAACCCGCCAATCCGGAAATTCGCTACCACCTGGCGGCCGTGCTGGCCCAGACTGGTCGCAAAAACGAGGCGAAAGAAGAACTTGAAGAGGCGCTCAAATCGGGCGGCGGTTTCGAAGGCGCGGCGGATGCGGCCAAACTTCTACAAGCGGTCAAGTAATCACCCGCAATGCGCGTTTTGGTAGCGCGGACCCATCGTGACCTGCCACCAAGCGCCGCCTTACACGAATCGCCCGCCCAAAAAATTGGCCGACATAAAGTCGGCCAGTCGGGTCCCGGTGGGAACGATTACGCGGACATGGCAGCTGGCGCTGCGGCACGGCGGAGGCTGCGCAGACCGACTGCGCCGAGCAAGCCCAGCGCGATCAGCGCCAAGGAGCTTGGTTCAGGAACGTTGGTGGATGGTCCGCAGACCGCACCCGCAGCACATCGCGAACCAGCAACCGCATACACCTTGAAATAGTCGTTGCCATTGTCAAGGCCATTACGCGACTCGCGCGCTCCGGTGAAGCCGGAGTTATAGGCGCTGATCAACCACCAGCTCGACCCCCTACCAGTGCTATTGACAAGGTTAAAAGGATTGGTCGTGTCCTGCACAAGGTCCCCATAATTACCCACCAGTTCCCAGCCAGTCATGGCTCCCGAAGAAACTGCTGTGGGTGCCACAGTCGCCTGGCCTGCATTGGTTGCGCCAGCCCAGCGAAAAACCGAAGCATCAACCGTAACGCGCTGGGTCGTACCATCGTGCGTGTACGACAGCCCGATGCTCGACAGCGCCACACTGGTGGTGCCAAAACCCAGCAAGATAGCTTCCGTGAAGCCGTTGTTGTCCAATGCATGCTGCGGCGCACTCGCGCTGTCGGTGCCCATACCGAGGCTAGGGTAGGACGCCAGGGCCTGCGAAGACCAGCCGCCCGAGAACCCAGCGTCTGAGGCGCCGTTGGTGATCCTGTAGCCGGCGATGGTACTAATTGCCGGGTCTGCGGCGCCACTGATCAGCGTCTGGGTATATGTGCTTGTGCCTGTGAACTGCCAGGTTGACGC
>JAJAZK010000395.1 GCA_026785765.1 Rhodoferax sp.
GACTGAACCTGACTTTTGGCTGCTGGAACTACGACCGCACTCGCGCGTTGATGGATGGCAGCGTGGTGCCCGACGGCATCGACCTGAATTACCTCAACATGCCGGTGGAAGAAACCTTCTTCCGCATGTTGCGGCATCAAGAGTTCGACCTGGCTGAAATGTCGCTGTCGTCGTATTCGGTGTCCCTGCACAAGCCGCAGCAGCCGTTTGTCGCGATTCCTGTGTTTCCGTCGCGCTTCTTCCGCCACTCGTGCATCTACGTTAACGCCAACGCCGGCATCCGCGAACCTGGGGACCTGATCGGCAAACGCGTCGGCAATCCCGAGTACCAGATGACGGCACCGGTGTGGATTCGCGGCATTCTGTCGGACCACTATGGCGTTCCGGTGGACAGCGTCACCTATTTCACCGGCGGCGAAGAGGAGCCAGGTCGTTCCGAAAAGCTGAAACTCGACTTGCCGCCGAATATCCGGGTCCAAAGCATCGGGCCGCAGCAGACACTGGCGCAGATGTTGCAGGACGGCGAAATCGACGCCTTGTACACGGCGCGCATGCCCTCCACCTTTCTGTCCGGCGCCGGGCGGGTCAAGCGCCTGTTCGAGGACTACGAACCGGTGGAACGCAATTACTTTCGCGAAACCGGCATCTTCCCGATCATGCATACAGTGGCGCTACGGCGCGATGTGTACGAGGCGAACCGATGGATTGCGCAGTCGCTGATGAAAGCCTTTCGTGAGGCGCAGCGGCGCAGTTACGCGGATCTGTACGAGACCGCCGCCCTCAAGACCATGCTGCCCTGGCTGACGGCGCATGTAGAGCAGGTTCGGCGCGAGATGGGTGCCGATTTCTGGCCCTACGGATTCGAGAAGAACGAGGCCACCTTGCGTACCTTCTTGCGTTACCACTTCGAGCAGGGCCTGTCCAAACGCCTGCTCGAGCCAAGGGAACTGTTTGCGCCGGAGTCGCTGGAGGCGTACAAGATTTAGCGTGGCGTTACCAGCCGTCTGGCCCATGAAGCTACCACCCTTGGCTCCTGTGGGGGGGGCGGCGACACCGTGGCGCTTGCGGTTTCGCGCAGATGCTGCTCCTGCTAACCACGGGCTGCGGATTACTTCGGCGGCTGCAGCTCGAAACTCCCCAGCGACAACACAGCTCCGTTGACGAGGGCATCGATTTGGTGCGGGCCCGGGTGGCGTTTGCCTCGTAACCGTGCAGAGAATCGCGTACAAAAGCTTTGGCTGGGAAGGGCGGATGGACGGCGGCGATCATCGCCGCGATGCCCTTGGTACATCGGGCCCGAAGTGGTTTTTTTAGCGGTTCTGCCATTTCGGCAGGGTGCCGCAATTCGCGCGTTGCTGGGGGCTCTGCATGCCGTTGGCGGTTGCCTTACGCCGTTGCGCTACCACACGGCGCGCCATCCAGCCGTCTTGCAACTCAACCCACAGCGAGTGCACGCTGGCGCGCAGCGATCCCATGGGCTGGGCAAATTCGTCGGCGAACAGCAAAGAGCCGGTCGGGTTCAGGTTGGTGCTCTTGGTCATCGCAGAATTCCTTGTTGGGGTCGGTGCGGGAATTGTGTGTTCAGCGTGTATCGGCGCTGTTTCACCCGGGCCGCGATTGTGTCGTTTGTATCGCGCGTGGTTGGGATGTAATGCTGCGCTCGCACAAAAAGTGAACTTGACGCAGGGGCATGCTGCTCGCCTGGTCGAACAGCAATACCGTGCCCGGTAGCGTGTTGCCCAGGATCGGCGCTTGAATGTCCGGCGCAGGATGCCCAGCTTCACCGTCCGGCAGATGTGGGCTTTCTCGCTGTAATCCTCACTCGCCAACGTAGCAAGCAAGTTGTTGGTGCTGAGCAGCGGGTTGTCGGTCTTGATGCTCTCGGTGAGTACCATGACATCGTCGCGCCAACTTTTACAAGTGCGGTTGCTACCAGACCGGGTGGCGCAAAACGTCCGCGTTGCGACCGACTTCTTCCATCTGCGGGAGCACAAAGGGGCAAGCAAGGTCGCCTGCGCCGCCGGCCTGCGACAGAAGTCCCGATGTCAGGACGAACCGGCAATACGTGGGTTCTTGGGAGTGTCCGAGAGCGGTCGTCCGTCAGCGTCCAGGTCCGTCCTTGGCATGACGGCGGGGGAACCTGCTCCTGGTGCCTGGTCAACGTTGTGCTCGACCATGTCGAGGAAATCATCGACCTGGTCCGTGGAGTGCTTGGATGGCTGAATGTGGGCGTCGGGTTGGGGGGTCATGGTGTTTCCTTGTAATAAGCAGGACAGGACAGGACAGATCAGTATTTGCCAGTTGAAGGTGAACGTACATGGGCCAGACGGAGACTCTGCCGTAGGCTGCCTCCTACAGACCGGCTGGCGCGCGTGGCGCCTGCCGACCAGCGTCGACAGAGCGTCAATTCAAGGCCCTGAGCCGCGCAGGACTACTCCACGTGGGCGGTTGGACGATCTTGTTTCGAAGCTGCGTACACCAGCCGTGCGGCGGCATGGGCACCTTGGCATGGATTCGACACCCTGGCTCATCAATATTGATGATGCCAATCCAGCACACCGGTCATAGACTGGTGAGCGCCTGCAAGTAGGCCACATCGAAATGGAGAACCCCATGCGTCTTGCCACTTTCAACGTGGAGAACATGTTTGACCGGGCCAAGGCACTGAATGGTGCCGACTGGGCTGAAGGCAAGCCTGCGCTGGAAGCGCACAAGGAGCTCAACGCCCTGTTTGAAAAGGCCACGTACTCAGTTGCCGACCAGAAGCGAATGCTCAAGCTCATGGGTGAAAACGGCCTGTTGAAAACCGATGACGGCCCGTTGCTGCTATTGCGAAAGATCCGGGGTCAGCTTGTCAAACGTCCCCGCGTGGGCGACCCCGAAATCGTCGCCACCGGCCGCAAGAGCTGGATTGGCTGGATCGAGCTCAAGACCGAGCCAGTCAACGAAGTTGCGACGATGAACACGGCCCGGGTATTGCACACGGTCGGTGCCGATGTCCAGGCGGTAATCGAGGCGGAGGACCGTACCACGCTGCGCCTGTTCAACCAGCAGGTACTCAAGGAGGTCGGTGGCACGGTGTTCGACCACGTGATGCTGGTAGATGGCAACGACGAGCGCGGAATTGACGTGGGCCTGTTAACAAGGCGCTAGTACCCGATCCTGTCCATCCGGTCCCATGTTGATGACGAAGATGCCAAAGGAGTAATTTTCAGCCGGGACTGTGCCGAGTTCGAGATTGGCCTGCCCAGCGGCAAACGCCTGTGGGTGCTGGTCAACCACCTCAAGAGCAAAGGCTATGGCACCCAGGCATCCAACGATGCCAAACGCAAACGGCAGGCCCAGCGTGTCAGGCAGATCTACGACGACCACCTGGCCGCTGGTGACAACCTGGTGGCGGTGGTGGGTGACCTGAACGAGATTCCCAAGAACGCGCCATTGGACCCACTGCTGCGAAAGGGCTCGACCCTGAAAGACATTTCCAGCCATCCCAAATTCAAGGACGGCGGCCGTCCCGGGACACATGGGAATTGCGGGCCATCTGCCAAGCTCGACTACATCCTGCTGTCACCGGATCTGTTCGCGAAGGTCAAGGCTGCAGAAGTCGAGCGCCGGGGCATGTGGGGTGGCGTCAATGGCGATCTATGGAAGCATTTCCCGGAACTTACAAGCGCGGATGAATCAGCATCGGACCACGCCGCGCTGTGGGTGGATCTCGACATCTAGGCGACGAAGTCGCCGCACCTACTTCGGACTCGTTGCGGTTCGGCTTGCTTGAAGGTGGATGTTTACGGCTTGGGTCTGCGTTCCCCCAGAATTTGCGCGCATTCACGAATAGATGGGGATGTACGTGGACACGGCGAAGACCTACATGAACCTCAGCGCGGTGCCCTCGGCCTGACCATCGTCGGACGCGCCCGAGAACACCCGGGCCGTGTACACAAATTGCCACCGTGAGCGTCACATGGGCGTTGAGCGCCAGGCCAAGACTGAGCGGCTCCGGACGGCAGTCGCGGACAAGGGTCGGGAGGGGAAATGGGTAGTGGAGGAGTCGAGTGAAGAATCCGAGTGGGAGAATCCGATCAATCAGGATTTTTGCGATCAACCCGAGAATCTATGCCATGACCAAGACTGCCTCAAGAGCGCTGGCATTGCTGGCGCTGTTTCTCGTTCTGTATGCCACCGCATCCGTGGTGGCGACCGTGACTCAACTCTCCAGTGCCGCCGACAGGCTGTACGACGGCTCTGGTCAGATTGTGTTTTTCTCGTTGCTCGGGATTTTCGGATTCCTGGCTGCAATGCCGGCCGCACTCTATTTCCGGCTGCCCAAGCCGCTGCATCCTCCTGCGACCATGGAAGGCCCGGAGTTCGTCGAGTACCAGGCGGGCCTGCTGCTCGCGCTCAGGCGTAACCCGAGATTGGCTGGCGTCCCAATGGATTCAGTAGGTGATCTTGCAGGCGCTCTCGAGGCTCTTTCAAAAATTGCCGACGCAGAGATCAAGAAGTCGGCCGGCAGCATCTTTGTGACCACGGCACTGATGCAAAACGGAAAACTCGATGGCCTTTTGATGCTGGCGACGCAAGCGCGACTGGTGTGGCGAGTGGCTGGAATCTACTACCGCAGGCCGAGTCCGCGGCAGATGTTTTACATGTATTCCAACGTCGGTGCAGCGGTGCTCATCGCGACCGACATCGACGACGTTGACTTCGCTGGCATGGCATCGCCTGTGGTCGCCAGCATCGCACCTTCATTGGCTGGGGCTGTGCCGGGATTGCAGGGTATTGGCAGCCTGCTGACCAACAGCCTGGCGGATGGGGCTGCCAATGCGTTCCTGACCCTGCGCGTCGGCCTGATCGCCAAAGCCTACTGTGCGCCGATGATCGAGCCGCAGATCGGGCTCATACGTCGAAGTGCATCGATTCAGCGCTGGCGATGGTGGGTGGAATAGCCAGGGAAAACGGCGCAAAGGTCATGAAGGCCATCTGGCACAGCGCTACCGGCCCGGTTACAGGGGCGAAAAATGCGGCGGTGCGGGGGATCAAGACGGCATCCTCGAAGGTGGCGACACTGACCACGACCACAGCATCCTCCGTTGGGGGTGCGTTGAGCAGCACGGCGGATTATGCGAAGACCGGCGCATCGGCAGTGGCTGGCGGCACTGTTGAAGTAGGGCGCCGGATCGGGCGCGCCGCGAGTGCCACGGCCGATGGTGCCGTGACGATCACGAACAAGGCTTCCCAGGCTGCCGTTTCTATGGTGCGCAGAAAGCCGGTGGTCGATGGTGACGAACCCAGCCACAACCCGCCACCAAGTGCCTGATGGCCTCGCATTGGTGATGCTCCGGGCGCTGGTGCGGCCAGGGGGTTTTAGCGACCGTGGCGGTCAACGGGTATAAATTGGTCATGTGCAACCGCTACACCCCACCAGACGAGGCTGCCATCGAGCGGCTGTGGCACATCGGACGGTCGCAACGTCCGATCTGGCCTCTTGTCACTTTCCCACGTGCTGCTGGCCCGTTCATACGCCGCCATCGTGATGTCGTGGACTACCAGCGTGAGTTGGTGGTGGGGCAGTGGGGGCTGATTCCCTGGTTTGCAAAACAGGCCAAGCTGACCTACAGCACCAACAACGCGCGTTCCGAGGAGTTGGCCGCCAAACCCACGTTCAAACACCCTTGGGGTCGAGGTCAGCGCTGCATCATCCCCGCCCAGTCGTTTGATGAACCCAACTGGGAGAGCGGCAAAAACGTGTGGTGGACCTTCACACGCGCTGACAGCCAGCCATGGAGCCTGGCCGGGCTGTGGAACACCTGGACCGACAAGGCGACCGGCGAGCAGCACGAAAGCTACACCATGCTCACGATCGACGCTGACCTGCACCCCCTGATGCGGCGGATGCACAAGCCGGACCCGAAACTCGGCCCGGATCAGCAGGACAAGCGATCAGTCATACCCATCGAGATGCGCGATGTTGATCAGTGGCTTGAAGGAACGGTGGAGCAGGCAAGTGCGCTGCTGAAGCTGGCGCCGGTGGATGTGTTCAGCGCTGGCCCGGCAGGTGCGGCAGTCACGTGACGCCATCGTGTCCAACCGGGTACACCGGACATCGTTTGACGCCGATAACCACGCTGCCGCACGGGTAGGGCGGTATGTTGGAGCAACACGACATTCTGTAGATGTGCAGTCGGCTCTCGTCTCAACCAGATTCGGGCCACGCGAGCGCCACAAACACCGATAACTGGTAATGCCTATCGTCGGCGCTTCTTGACTGCGTGTGAAGCCACTGTAAGGGGTAAGGCGTCGCTTGCACGCTGCACCCAGAGAACCTTGTGTGCGAGCAGTTCGGCGTGGCGGGCAAAACCAACAGGCGGCTCCGATGCGCTGCCATGAGCAATCGCGTCGCGAGCGCTTTTCAGCGCTTTGAAGACTTTGATGTCCTCCTCGACGAGCCGGGGCCAAGCGCAGGTTACACACCAGACGAACCGGTCCAAGAGTTTGTCCAAGTTAGCTCATGCGGTTTAAATGCCTATCCGTACTTTGCGTTGTTCCCATGTAGTACCAAAAGTTGTTGACATCTGCAAATCAGCTCGCTACATCGCCTCTGGGAACAACGCTGGAACAACGGAGTAACCATGAGCGAGAACTTTTACTCTGCAAGCCTGAGCAGGACGCGAGGCCGCAACACCTGGGCCATCATCTTCCGGCACCGAAGCGGACGGACCCCACCACAGGTAAGCAAGGCCTGCGGGTCCGGCAAAGCCTGAAGACGGACAAAGAGCAGGAAGCGGCGACGCTCCGCGCCCAGATGAACGCGCTGCTGGCGAGCCCGCAGC
>JAJAZK010000396.1 GCA_026785765.1 Rhodoferax sp.
GACAACCACCAGGTGTTTGCGCTTCATCTCAAAACCAGGCTCGCCAGCAAGCTGGTGTTCGAGTACGCCGACCTGCTGCGTTCCATCCGAGTCTGCGACGAAAACCACCTGGTCAGCCTGGCGAAACGCTCGCCGAAGCCAGGATACCGATGTGCCGTCAGCCTCGTACACCAAGTAGTCAAACTGCTCTTCAAATTCGTCGTACCGGTCGCGCCCCTGCCAACCAACCGTATCGTCTGGATCAAGAGATTTTTCTGCTTCCGGAGCGACGTGATGGGCTCTGCCCATCTGCGCGAAGGCGCGCGTCAGACCGATCGCCACCGCATTCGATTGGGCACCCGGACCGGTGGGCAGTACCACAAAAATCTGTGCGTAGCGACGTTCGACGACCTGCGATGAATGCCGCAAATGGTTGTAAATCGCCTGCGAGAAAACCTGGTTCAGCGGTAAGGGATGCAGTTGCAGCAGGCGCTCAAAGTCGGCGCGGCTAAGCATGGCGATGGTGGAATCGCGCAAGGCCGTGATGTCGGCTGCTCGCGCCTGCTGCAGGATCAGCCCCGCTTCTCCCACACTTTCCCCAGGCCGGATTTCGTTGTACAACTGCAATGCACCGTTGCGGTCGCGGCGGGACACGCGCAGGCGTCCGGTCACCAGAAAAAACATCGTGCTGGCGGCATCCCCTTCGCGGTAGACAATCTTTCCGCCTGGCACAAACTGCAGATCGAGCAAGCCGCACAAATCCTGCAGCACTACCTCGGCAAGCCGGCCAAACACGCCGCTGGCGCGCAAAACGTCCAGCACGCGGGCATTGGCAACTCCTGGTTTCGGCATGCGGGAAGTCTAACGCGGTCCGTTCGCCCCAAGAGGTTGCACAAGACACTGGTTCAGCACGAGCAACAGCCTGCGGCGGTACGCGCTGACCCATCAACCTGCAGCGGCGTGAGCGGCACAGTGCAAAGCGGATTCTGACTGCGTTACGGTCCTTCACGGAGAATGGCACTCACTTTGTCTCCCACGCATGTCCGTGCTTCTGAACTTGTTGGCGAGCATGCGCGCGCGATACCTTCAACCATGGGTAGGGTTTGGGTCTTCGTTTTCGCATTCGCGGCCTGATGCGTCCAGGCCGATGGCCGACTCTGCGTTGGGCGATCAACGTGAACAGTCGCTGGCGGTCCTCGGTGGTACAAAGTCCTCGCAAGCCCCATTGCGTCCACAGTTGCACCGTGTGCTTGAAGCTCAAGTTGCGCGGGTCTACGCCGGCATTGGCTGCGCCCTGCGCCATGAGCAGTCGGATCACGTTGTAGGCCAGCAGATGGACCCACAGCTGTTTCTCGTTCATCTGCGGCGTTTGGCAGCTCAGTATGTCCATGCCCATGGTAGTTTTGAGGTTGCGCAGGTCGAGTTCGACGTTCCACCTGCGCACTTACAGCAGCGAGAGATCCTCCTTGCTGACCCGTCGATGATCGAGCAGCGTGGTGACCAGAACCTGGTGCGCGACTTTGACTTCGCGCAGCGTGATTTCATCGGGGGACTGCGCGTATTGCTCGGGCGTCATCCACTCTGGACGGGGTGCGGGCTTGGGCCAGCGCACGATGTGATCGCGCGTGCCCAGCGACTGGCCGTGTCGAAAGTCCGTGTTCCGCGATCCGTTCTGCTCGAACAGCACATCCACGCCCTTGGCCATCAGCGTGGCGATCAGGAAATAGTTGCAATACAGGGCATCGGCGAGCATCACCTCACCTGGTCCAAAGCCTTCGAGCAGGCGGTGCACCAGCCCAAGTTCGCCACTGCCTTTGCCGCGGTGTGGGCCTATCGCCGTGTCCGGCGCCGCGCCAGTGGCCAGGCAAATCACCATGACCAGTCGCGCAAGCGCAAAGCCGACCCCGGGGGCCTGTGTGCTGGGCTGGGGATACAAGGCTTGGTTCTGCGGTGTATCGGGCATCGACAGTCCGGTTCCGTCCACCAGCTTGACCGCGCGCCCGCGCCAGAGCCACTGAGCCAGCGCCTTTTCGCTGAGCAGGCGGCCCGTGTGGCGCGTGAGCGCACTGACCATCTCCAGGGGCAACCGCTGGCGAGCCCGGCAATAGCCACCGGTGCGAACGCTGCACGCGCTCAATCCATCGGCTGCACGCTGCGCGGCCCAGCCATTGACCGCCTTCTGGCACGAACCATCGGCCTCCAGCACTTGGCGCATGAATATCGACAGCGTCACCGTTGGCGGATCCAGCCGCTCGCGATGCTCGGGCAGCATTGCTTCGGTCGTCTCAAGCAACTCCGCACTGGTCAGCACGTTGAAGAGCTCCACCGCCTTAGCCGCCTCGGCCCGCCGTCCGATACTGCTTCGACGTTGATGCAAAACGTTTTGGGTATTACGATCCATGGTGGCTGGCTTTCGCAAAGATGGTTTGGAAGCTTCGTAACAACCATCCTGTCAATCCCTGGGTCAGCCACCCCCTTTCTCTTCAAATTCAACCGCTTACGCCTATCACCTCAGCGGTGCGGCGCTGAAGTAAGTGCCATTCGCTCTAAAGCACCGATTTGGCCGCGACATGTTTTCCGATGGCGATATGGTCGTTTGCGCAGATATGGTGAGCATGATCACGAATCTTGATGGGCAAATGGCTCGCAGCGATCATGCTCGGTGATGTTCTGGGGTGACTTCCCATCATCAACGTGATCAAAATTTCCCGTGAAAATTCGATAGGTTAGAGCTGGCGGCGCCGCACGATTGATGCCCGGAGACAGATCAGGCGCCAGACTTCCTTCTGCCAAGCTGTCTTTGGCGCCATTTCGAGCGTCGCAATGGCGGGAAAACCATCACCAAACGTGGACATCAGGCCATCAGATCAGGTGAACACACTCAATATGGGAGCCTCGAAGGATGCTGTGGTCACGATGTTTGTCTTGAAGTCGACTTCTGACATGTCAACCCACGCATCGTACTGATGCCAAGCAGACGCTCCTCAATGGGCATGGCCCACTTCTCGGCATCGGCCTTGGTCCGAAACGCACTTTCGAATTCCTCATCATGCCCCGCGACGCGGACGCGCGCTGTCCAGCCGGAATTGATTTGTCGATACGAGGCCATCAGTTGCCTCCCTGCGGGCGCACTGCGTGCCGGCTGAAAATCGGGCGGCTTGCGACGCGCGAGCGCGCGCAATCGCGGGCAGTCGCTGGCGCCATACTTGGCACAAACTTGGCACAAACGCCGCATTTGCCACACCAGCGAAAAAGGCCTACTCGCGTAAGCCTTTGATTCTTCTCATGAATAGTTGGTAGGCCGTCCAGGACTTGAACCTGGGACCAAAGGATTATGAGTCCTCTGCTCTAACCAACTGAGCTAACGGCCCGACCAGCTTCCAATTGTACGGGCCTACTTGTGGTAGCTCAGGGCGTTGCTGACGAGTTTGGAGGTGATGTCCACGATCTGGATCATGCGGTCATAGGCCATGCGGGTCGGGCCGATCACACCGAGTGTTCCTACCACCTGACCGTCTACCTCATACGGCGCACTGACGATGGAAAGGTCTTCAAACGGCACCACCTGGCTCTCGCCACCGATGAAGATGCGCACGCCCTCGGCCTGCCCGGCCACATCAAGCAGGCGCAGCAGTTGCGCTTTCTGCTCGAACAGTTCGAACGTACGGCGCAGTTGCCCCATGTCGCTGGAGAAGTCCGAGAGCGCCAGCAGATTGCGTTCGCCTGATATCACTACCTCGTCCTGGCCTTGCGCAATCGCCTCGGTATTGAGCGTAACCGCAGCTTGCATTAGCGTCGCGATTTCCGAGCGCAGAGATTCCACTTCGCTTTTCAACCGCTCGCGCACCTGTTCGATGGCCATACCCACAAAATTCGCATTCAGGTAGTTGGCAGCTTCGATCAACTGCCCCTGCGAATAGTCGAGTTCGGTGTAGATGACCCGGTTTTGCACATCGCCGTCGGGCGAGACGATGATGACGAGCAGGCGCTTTTCAGACAAGCGCAAAAATTCAATATGCCGGAACACCGAACTGCGCCGCGGCGCCAGCACCACCCCGACAAACTGCGACAGACTGGACAAAAGCTGCGCCGCGTTCGATATCACTTTCTGGGGCTGGTCCGGCGCCAGGCTCTGGGCCCCGAGGTGACCCTTGGACACGGTCAGCATGGTGTCAACAAACAAACGGTATCCACGTGCGGTTGGAATGCGCCCCGCCGACGTATGGGGGCTTACGATCAGCCCAAGGTCTTCCAGGTCCGACATCACGTTGCGTATCGTGGCTGGCGACAGCTCCAGCCCGGATGCCCTGGACAAGGTGCGCGATCCCACCGGTTGCCCGTCGGCTATGTAGCGTTCCACCAGCGCTTTCATCAACACGCGGGCACGGTCATCAAGCATCGGTTCATTTTAGTGATGTAATTTGCCAATGCCGTCCAAATTTCGTCATGTCGCGTTGATCGGAAAGTACCAGGCGGTCGCGTCAGGCCTGGCAGGCGCATCCTCGCGCCAAGCGCTCGAAGGCATTGCGCACTTCTTGCTTGACCAGGGGTGCGAGGTAGTATTCGAAAGCCAGACTGCGGCGAATATGGGTATCACCGGCCATGCGACTCTGGAGGTGGATGCAATTGGTGTCCAGTGTGATCTGGGCCTGGTGGTCGGCGGCGACGGAACCATGCTCGGCATTGGTCGGCAACTGGCGCGTTTTGGTGTCCCGCTGATCGGCATCAACCAAGGGCGGCTTGGTTTCATTACTGATATTCCCTTTGACGATTTCGAGCGCACACTGCTTCCCATGCTCGCCGGGGCCTTTGAGGAGGACCACCGCAGCCTGATGCAGGCGCGTGTGGTGCGCGACGGCCATTCAGTGTTTGACGCACTGGCGTTGAACGACGTGGTGGTCAACCGAGGGGCCACCTCAGGCATGGTCGAATTGCGCGTCGAAGTCGATGGGCACTTTGTAGCCAATCAGCGAGCCGACGGATTGATCATCGCCACTCCCACCGGTTCTACGGCCTATGCACTTTCGGGGGGCGGGCCATTGTTGCATCCGTCGCTTCCAGGCTGGGTCCTGGTGCCGATCGCTCCGCATACCTTGTCCAACCGTCCCATCGTCCTGGCCGACGCGACCGAGATCACCATCGAGCTTGTCGCCGGGCGCGACGCCAGCGCCAATTTCGACATGCAGTCTCTTGCCTCGCTGTTGCATGGCGACCGCATTATCGTGTCGCGTTCACAGTACCGCGCGCGTTTCCTGCATCCCAAAGGCTGGAGCTACTTTGACACCCTGCGCCAGAAGCTGCACTGGAATGAAGGAGTTGCCTGACCGTGGCCCTCAGACGCATCGTCCTGCGTGATTTCGTGATCGTTGCCGAGCTCGATCTGGAGCTGGCCGCAGGGTTTGGTGTGCTCACCGGCGAAACCGGCGCCGGCAAATCCATCTTGATCGACGCCTTGCAGCTCGCTACTGGCGCGCGCGCCGACCCAGGCTGCATACGCGAAGGCGCTACGCGCGCCGACGTGAGCGCCGAGTTCGACTGTCCATCCGCGCTGTCCGGCTGGCTGGAGGACGCCGGCTTCGATGGGGCCGACTATTTACTGCTGCGCCGTACTGTCGACTTGCAGGGCAAGAGCCGAGGCTGGATCAATGGCAGCCCAGCCACTGCCACGCAGCTGCGCGAACTCGGTGCGCAGCTGCTGGACATCCATGGCCAACACGCCTGGCAAAGTCTGACCCGGGCGGATGCGGTGCGCGATCTGCTGGACGCGTTCGCCAGGGTCGAACACCACGCCCTGTCCCTCAGCTGGCACAAGTGGCGAGCGGCCGCAAAAACACTCGCAGACGCACTCGCGGCGCAGGACTCACTGCAGCGCGAGCGCGAGCGCCTGGCATGGCAGATTGGCGAACTTGACAAACTCGCCCCTGGCGCGGATGAGTGGAACGACATCAATACTGCGC
>JAJAZK010000397.1 GCA_026785765.1 Rhodoferax sp.
GCCGAGCACCTGGCCGCGCACCATCACGTCCAGGGCCGAAGTCGGCTCGTCGGCAATCATCAGGCCGGGTTCGGCCATCATCATGGCGGCGATCATCACGCGCTGGCCGATGCCGCCAGACAGCTGGTGCGCATAGGCATCGAACACATGCTCGGGCCGGTCCACCCCGACAGTCTCGAGCATGTCGAGCACGCGCTGGCGTGCCTCGCGCTTGGTGAACAGGCCATGCAGCAGACCGGCCTCGGCAATCTGGGTGCCGACGCGCAGTACCGGGTTGAGCGAAAATTTCGGATCCTGCAGGATCATCGCAATGCGCCGGCCGCGGATGGCGCGCCAGCCGGCGGGTGTCTGGTGCGTGAGGTCCAGGCCGTCAAACGACATGTGGTCGACCCGCACGCTGCCGGGCGCGCGGACCAGGCCCAGAATGGCACGGGCCAGCGTCGACTTGCCGGAGCCCGACTCACCGACGATGCCCACCCGCTCGGAGCCCATGCGCAAGGACACCGACCGGACCACGTCGACCGGGCCGGCGGGCGTGGGGTAGGTGACGCTGAGCCCCTCGATGCGCAGCTCAGCCATTGCGCGGGTCCAGCACGTCGCGCAGGCCGTCACCCACCAGGTTGAAGGCCAGGCTGCCCAGCAGGATCGCCACGCCCGGCACGGCGGCCACCCACCACTGGTCGAAAATGAACTGACGACCCGACGCAATCATGGCGCCCCATTCGGACATCGGCGGCTGGGCGCCCAGGCCCAGAAACCCGAGACCGGCGGCTGTCAGGATGATGCCGGCCATGTCCAGCGTGACACGGATCACCGTCGAGGGCAGGCAGATCGGCAGCAGATGCCCGAAAACAATGCGCGAATCCGGCAGGCCTTGCACCTTGGCGGCCTGCAGGAAGTCGCTGGCCTTGGTCGAGAGGGTCTCGGTGCGCGCGATGCGGGCATAGGGCGGCCAGGCGGTGATGGCAATGGCGATCACTGCATTCACGATACCGGGCCCGAGCACCGCCACCAGCGCCAGCGCCAGCACCAGGCGTGGAAAGGCCATGAAGATGTCGGTGATGCGCATCAGCACGGTGTTGACCCAGCCGCCGAAATAGCCGGCGCTGATGCCGATGGCCAGGCCCAGCGGGGCCGACAGCACGGCCACCAGCAAGACGATCAGCAATGTGGGCTGCGCACCATAGATCACCCGGCTGAGCAGGTCGCGGCCGAGCTGGTCGGTGCCCAGCCAGTGGATCGGCCCGGGCGGCTGCAGGCGTCGGCTGATGTCCTGCGCATTCGGGTCGAACGGGGCCAGCCAGGGCGCCAGCAGCGCGCACAGGACGATCAGCGCCAGGATCGACAGGCCGAACAACATGGCCGGGCTGCGCGCGGTGCGCAGCCACACGCGGTACCAGCGCCCGGCGCGGGCCTGCCAGGCCGAGACCGGGGTATCGGTGAGCAGCCAGTCGCGCGTTGTCATGCCCGTGCCCTCGGGTCAGCCAGGTAGCTGATCAGGTCGGTCAGGCTGTTGAGCGCCACAAAACACACGCCGATCAGCAAGGTGCCGCCGAGCACGGCAGACGTGTCTGCGCTGAACAAGGCGCCTGTGATGTAACTGCCCAGGCCAGGCCAGGAAAAGACGGTCTCGGTCAGCACAGCGCCTTCCAGCAGCACGGCATACGACAACGAGATCACGGTGAACAGCGGCGCCGCCACATTGGGCAGCACATGGCGCACCAGCACGTGGAACTCGGATGCGCCCTTGACCCGCGCGGCCAGCACGTACTCCTTGCCCAGCTCCTCCAGAAAGAACGCGCGCGTCATGCGCGAGATATAAGCCAGCGAAAAGTAACCCAGCAGCACCGAGGGCAAAGCCAGGTGCGACAGCGCATTGCGCAGCGCCTCCATGTTGCCAGCCCGCCAGGCGTCGATCAGCACGAAATTGCTCCAGGTCTCCAGGGTGAACTGGTAGACATCGTCCAGCCGCCCTGGCCCCGCCACCCAGCCCAGCTTGGCATAGAACACCAGCAGGCCGACCAGGCCGCGCCAGAACACTGGCACCGAGTAACCGAACAGGCAGACGATGCGCAGCAACTGGTCGATCCATTGGTTGTGCTTGTGGGCGGCAAGGATACCCAGTGGAACACCGAACAACACGCCCAACAGCAGGCCAAAGGTGGCCAGTTCGATGGTGGCCGGAAAATACAGGGCCAGATCCTGCACCACTGGCCGCCCGGTCGAGGTGGACTGGCCCAGATCACCCTGCGCAGCGCGCCAGACGTAACGCACGAACTGCTCGAACAGCGGGCGGTCCAGGCCCATTTCCACCTTGGCGGCCTGGTAAACCTCAGGGGTGGCGCGATCGCCCACGACCTTGAGCACCGGATCGATCGGCGCTGCCTTGCCGATCAGGAAGGTGACCAGCATCAGGGCGACCAGCATCAGCACAAAGGTCGTCCCGGCGCGCAAGCTCGCCCGCAACAGCAGCATGGGATGCATGGCAGTGGTGGGCGAGCGGCTGGCGGATTACTTGGTCACGCCCTCGTACTTGATGAGGTCGGCCACCGAACCCTGGATGTAGCCCTTCACATTGCTGCGGAAAGCGGCCTGGTTCTGCTCCTGGAAGGTGACGATGATGGGCGACTTGGCCTGCACTTCCTGCTGCAGACCCTGGTAGAGGGCGGCGCGCCGGGCAGGGTTGCTTTCCTTGAGGGCATCCATGGCCTTGGCCGAGAGCTCTGGCACCAGCCAGGAGTTACGCCAGGTGGTAGTGCTCTGGAAGGCAGCGTCGCTGTTGTCGACGTTGTAGGCAAACGCCTTGGCGTTGGAATGCGGGTCGAAGAAAGCGGGACCCCAGAACAGCAGCATGGCCTGGTGCTGGCGCGCACGGTAGCGCGTGATGACCTGGGCACCGGTACCCGGCAGCAGGTTGAGCTTGATGCCCGCCTTGGCCATCGTTGCTTGCATCGACTGGGCCATGTCCATGAAGCGCGGGGTGTTGATCAGGTCAAGGTCGATCTCCAGGTTGGTGATGCCGGCCTGGGTCAGGATGGCTTTGGCGCGATCGGGATCGAGCTTGTACGGTGTGGTCGTCAGGGCGCCGGCAAAGCCGACTGGCAGGAAGGCCTGGTGCACGCGCATCTGGCCGCGCAGCAACTGCTTGGCGATACTGTCGTAATCGACCAGGTAACGCATGGCCTCCCAGACTGCCGGATTGCGCAGCTTCTCCGACTTCTGGTTCAGGCTGATGAAGTGCACGACCGCCTGCGGAAAATCCTCGACGCGCAAGTCGGTGCGGGTACGCAGCGCGGCGATCTGGTCCGGGCCGAGGTCGCGTGCGATATCGACGTCACCCTGCTCGATCAGCAGGCGCTGGGTCGCGGGCTCGGTCACGTTGCGGAACAACACGCCATTGAGTTTGGGCGGCTCGGCAGCACGCTTGTTGGCCTCGAGCAGCAGCGCTTCCTTGGGCCTGAACTGCTTGAGCGTGAACGGGCCGCTGCCAGCCGAGTTGCGGTTCAACCAGGCATTGCCCAGGTCGCCCGCCTGTTCGTTGGCCATGACAATCTTTTCGTCGACGATGTTGCCCGGCCGGGCGGCCAGCACGTTGAGCACGTAACCGGGGCCGAACACGCCGGTCCAGGCCACCGACACATTGCCGTTGGGCAGCTTGGTGACCATCTGTGCGATGTTGTCGTTGGTCCAGCCCAGCTGCGCCAGGATGAAGGCCGGAGCCTTGTTCAGCTTGATCACGCGGCGAAACGAGAACATGACGTCCTCGGCGCGTACCGCGTTGCCGCTGGCAAACACGGCATTCGGGCGCAGCGTGAACTCGAGGCTCTTGCCATCGGCGGCTGTCTTCCAGGAGGCCGCTACGCCGGGGACCACTTTGGTCGGGTCGCGCGGGTCGTACTGCACCAGCGGCTCATACATGTTGGACACCATTTCGCCGCTGGAGAATTCGAACGCCTGGGCCGGATCGAGGGCGACGATGTCCTCGATGTTCTTGGCCACGACCAGCGTGTCCTTGGGCGTCGCCGCGACAGCACCGAAGCTGATGAGCGCGCCCAGCAGGGCGGCATAGGGTTTAAGTTTCATGGTCTTTCTTTCAGGTTGATCGAACGGTTGACAGGGCTTGCTCCAGATGCGTCTCGTAGGCTGTGAATCCCGCGACGGCCATGGCGCCGGCCTCGCGGCAGGCCGGCAATACGTCGCCACGGTAGGCGCCTGCGCGGTCCAGCAGGTTCAGCGAGCCCAGCTTGCGGCCGGCATGGCTGACCGGGATGTTGATGACGGCACCAAAACCCTCGGACACGATGGTGTTGAGATTGTGGAAATGTTCGCCGAATTCGCCGGGCTCATTGGCGATAAAACACTCGCCGCGGTCCATCCGACGCGTCCATTGTGTTTGGTCGACCGCATTCCTGCCCCCGACCGGGTAATTCGACGGCAGCGAGCTGTAGATGCGCTCGACCTCGCGACCGCCGGGCAGGTTGCGCGACACTGTGAACAGCATATGCCCGACACGGGATTGCAGGACGGCGCTGACCTGGTCGAACGCCGCTTCAAAAGCGGCCCTGTCTGAACTCATGGACTGCCCTTTTCGGCCGCAGCGCGGCCCATCATGAACTTGCCCGTGGGGGAACCATGCAGGGCCAGGTCTTTGCCAATGGCATCCGGTTCGGCGTCTTGCTTGAACATCGGCACCGTGCCGACCCACAGGACCCGCGCGTCGGTGGCAAACGGGTTCTCCCAACCATGGGGCGTGGTGGACGGCAGATGCACCGAATCGCCTTCTTCCAGATGCACCTTGCGTCCCCCCATCGTGAAACGCAGCGCGCCGCGCAGCACGAACACCAATTCTTCGCCGCTATGGGTGACGGGCGTGGACTTGTGCCGCGCCGGCACCGTGACCAGCAGGGCACTGATCGTGCTGCTCGGAAACTGCCCGCTGATGCGATCGAACTGCATCCCCCCTTTTTCGAGCTGAAAGGGCGTGCGCCCGCTCTGCGGAAAATGGTGCCCGCCGGCCTCCGGCACTTGCAGGAAATAGGCCAGCGGCAATCCCAGCACTTCACCGATACGCATCAGGGCCGTGATCGAGGGCGAGGCCAGGTTGCGCTCAAGCAGCGAGATGTAGCCAATGCTCAGTTCGCTTCCCTTGGCCACCTCGACGATGCTAAAGCCCAGTTGGCGCCGGCGCGAACGCAGAGCGTGCCCGATGTCGGCCAGGGCGGGGGTCGCAGCGATGGACGGCTTTGCTTTTTTCACGATCAGTAAAAATATATTACTAATTGTGAAACCTGTTGAGGGGGTTAACCCGCAACAGCCCTACCTGGCCGCCGGGTACCGGCCTGGCACGGAACCGCAGTTACTTCTTGATCGGGCTGATCTTGGAGCCTTTGAACGTCAGGTTGTACATCAGCCCCTTGTTCGAGAAGATGAAGCCAATGATCGGTTTCTTGGCAGTTTCGCTGTCAATCGCGCCACCGGCCTGGGGTTGATCCACTTAACGCCTGCGTCCGGACGGTGCGGGTCAAAGATGGGAATACGCGTCACATTGCTCACCCGCCACGCGCTTTAGGACTGGTGAACGTCCTCGAATAGTGGGTGTCGACCAGAAACTTTTGCACCGACGTTCCCCAGCCAGGCATCCTGTCATACGTGTCGGGTACGCTCTCACTGGTGAAATCAAATTCACTTTCGGCCATGGTTGCTTCTCCCTTTGACCAGTATCCGGGTTGTACGCTGACTTAAGAATGCGGCACTGCAACACTTCTGTATCTCTTACGGCGCCAATGCGAGCAACAATTCTGCATCTCCTACAGCGTCAAGGCGAGTCGTCCTACAGCGAAATGGCTTCCTGCCTGCTTGAACTGGTTTGTAACTGCAGTGCTTTTTCGACCCTCTGCTCACGAATGGCATACTAGAATCTTGTCTTTTCGCGGCCCCGGGCTCGCGGGAAAAGACACCCAGGCCGACAGGCCTGCACATTCGGCAGCACCAGCGAATCGGGGAAACAATGCGCCATCGGATTACAGTATGGGCAACGGCACTTACACTTTTGATCGCTTTCTGTCCACCTGCCACCTTGGCGGCGAGCGAAGCGGTGGCGCCCTCGGCGAAGTCCGCGGATGCCCAGCCTGCGCTGGATCTCGCATTACGTATCGTGCAATCGGGTGACCATGGAAATGTGCCGTTTGCGATAGTGGACAAACAGGCGGCCCAAATCACCGTATACCGTAATGACGGAACGCTGGTTGGCACGTCTACCGTATTGCTTGGCATCACCCCGGGCGATGCAAGCATGCCAGGTGTTGGCTATCGGACACAGACGGGCCAATTGCGCCTTGAAGACCGGACCACGCCGGCTGGCAGGTTCGACACTGTACCGGGACGCAATCTGACCGGCGAGGCGGTGGTGTGGATGGACTATGGCACCGCGCTCGCCATCCACCGATTGCGTCCGGCGCCTGTTCACGAAAAACGGGTGCAGCGCATGGCCTCTGGAAACGCCCACGACAAACGCATCTCTGCGGGGTGCGTGGTGGTCCCCGAGGCGTTTTACGACGGTATCATCCGCCCTCTGCTCGGAAATGGGCGCGCAGTGGTCTACGTCATGCCTGAAAGCACACCCTGGCAACACATGTGGAATCTGCTGGCCTTGCAATATTGATAGCCCGGTCTACCAGATGACGACCGCAGGTCCAACTGCTGCAGTGTGGGGGTGGGCCGGGGCGACGTCATAAGATCCAAACACCTCTCGAACTGGCCTGACTTCCGGCAGCACGTATACAAGTGCCCTGCGCTGTGCAAACAACGGTTGCACGATATTCTCGAAAAAAGCGACGGGAACGTTGATGCAACCCCATGATATGCGGTTGTCCTCCACGCTGGCGGTCTCCAACCGTTCCAGGCGACGCTCGGCGGGATCGGTGGCACGCACCCGATGCATTGAAACGGCAGCCTCGTAGTCGATCCAGATCACGTCTTCCAGCGACGCATTTTTGCCACGTTGCGCCAAAAAGCGACCAGCCGGGGTAGTCCGCTCGTCCAGCCTTATCTCGGCTATCGGCCGGGAACCGATGCCCGCCACCGAGTGGTCTCCCGGCGCCGCGCCCAACAACACAGGGGTAACGCCGCGCAAGCGCGCCTGGTCGTCGAATACGTAGACCCGCGCGAACTTTTTGTCCACGATGATGAAATCAAGATCGGAATTGTCGCGCGAGTGCGCCACCCAGTTTGCCACATGGCGTGCATCGGGAGAAGCGCTCTCTTGCGCAAAATCGGCAAACCGTGGCGGGGATGGGAGCGAATTCGCTGGGCTGCCAACGTGTGTCGCCGGCGAAGCTTGCGCGACGCCATCAGAAGACAACCAGCCAGTGAGCGGAAAAACAAGCAACGCGATAACCGCTCCCGCTAGTGCCCCATCACGCACACTTGCAACGAAGCTGGATGGGTCGAGTTCGGGGAGGCGGAAGTTACGGAAATTCATGTTTGCACCCGTTGCAAAGTGCTTGGGTTATGGAGATCTGACAAACCCCCGCATCGGACCGCAAACACGGCATAGCGATGCGGGGGAAGTCTTTGCCAGAACCGGGTTCAGTTGCGATCCGTCTGGGGAGTCAAGTCGGTGATGGCAGGATTGCTCTGCGTCGTCGAGTTGTTCATCGTGCTGCCCGACTGCCCGCCCATCGTACCTGGCGTGGTCTGGTTCATCTGCTGGTTGGGTGCCGGTGTAGTGGTTGTGGTCGTGGTGTCGGTGGTTTGCGCGTTGGCAAAACCGATAGCCCCGACCACAGCCATTGCAGCTGCGGAAGAGATAAGAAATTTAGATGCGTTCATGGTGATACTCCCTTAGAAAATAAATAGTTTGACAACGTCCGCTTAATCGGACACGGCAAGGCTACCCCAGCGGGCAGCGCATCTAAATCGGACGTGGGCACCTTCCGATGTAGGAGAAACGCTTCATGGGTTGTCGAATCACCTGTGCAAGTGCAACTGAAGCACCGCTATCCCGGCTCAGCCGCCTGCACAAGGCGTTTGGCTGGACTCGCTGCGTTGTGACCCGGCGCTTACCTCCGCAGCCTGTGGCGCGAAGTTTTACCTGGTGGACCAAGAATGAGAGCCAATCGGCGCTCAAACCGCCGCGCTAGCCCGGCCAGACTTGGCCTTGGCAGCAGCGGCAAGCAGCACCGTCATTCGTCAACGCCCAATCCTTCGGTCCACAGACGTGTGGCGCCGGAAAAAATCGACTTGTTGTCCAGTGCAGTTCCTTCCCGCGCCTGGCGCAGCCAAACCAGCGTATCGTGGTGGCTGCCGGGAACCAGATCTCTTGAGCGCTCGCCGACCAGCCATTTGTACAAGGCTGCGTATTTTTCAGGATGGCGCTGCCGGGTCCAGGCCAGCCCCACGAGGTCCGCAAAACCCTCCTCCCTGCGCGTCGCATGCATTTGCAGAATGTCGCTCCGCAACTCCGGCTGCGACCTATCCCCTCCGGCACGCCGGGCGAACCCTGCGGGCAGTGAATACCAGGCACCGTCCAGGTACCGTTTGCAATGCCCCAGCTCGTGTGCGGCCATCAGTTCCAGGGCGGCATCCAGCAAATCCGGGGCAATGCGATCCAGCGTGGCATGTGCCTCCGGGTTGCCGCGCATGGAAAAGACCAGCTTGCACCGGCCACCGACAAACGCCATTGCAAGGGGGGCAACGCCAGGGGTCGGCTGGGGCTGGACAACGATATCCAGCGGGAGCCGGATCGCCCGGGCAAAGGTGACTACAGGCCAAACGCCCTTAAGCCAGCGGTTTTCCGTAACACTCAATTCCGCTGCAAGACCGACGCAGGCAATCATCGCTGCGGAGATGCCAACCGAGACGGATTTCCACATCAGAAAAGTCCTAGCTGAGGCTGGTGTTGCGGACGCAGCGACCTTGATTGAGCGACGCTCTAAACAAGACTTTAACGGCATTCTTCAAAAAAAACATTACCTTTGCCAAGACTTTCTGTGCGTTGTGCCACAGACAGTGCAAAGCTTTTGCCCATAGTGTGCGAAATTCCTCCAATTGAGCATAAAAAAATGACGAAGTAGTATCTGACTCAACCAGCCTGGACATTACAGCCGCCATCCTGACCCGTACGACATCCAAGGAATAGCGTCGCTACACAATTCCCGTGAAAAGAATAGCCAGACTCTGAGCATGCGCATACAGCGCCCGGCTGCGCTTACATAGGCTCGGTAACACCCGTGTTTCCGGACTGAGCAGCTGCCAGCGACAGCTCGACACTGACGCGGCTTTCTCGGGCGACATCACCCAGTACCCGGTTGCCAAACCCGCATGAGCCTGGGGCAGGTTCCCGCTTCCATCGGGTGCTGGCGCCCAATGCCAAGCTTCGGGCCCTGTTGATGCCGAACGGCCACGAGCAGGCCACTGGCAAATCGGAGCTCACCGCAACCGAGTCAGGCTGCACGCACAGCCGACCGGCGCGCATCAACTGGGCCCGGCTGCTCAAGCGCGTGTTTAACTGCGACATAACTTGAGTACAAGTTAGTCTTCGCTGAAGCTTCGCTTTGAGATCGACATGGCGCACTGCCCGGCCTGCGGTGGTCAGCTCAGGATCATTGCGGCCATCCTGGAGGCGCCAGTGATAGAGCGGATTCTCAGGCACCTGGGGTTGGAGGCCCGGGCGCCGCCCCGGGTGCCGGCGAAGGGCGGTTTTGAGCAGGCGGCATGAGGGATGCCCGGTCCCCCGGGCTGCGGGGAGGGGCTGCGCCTGACGCGGGTCGAGCCCGGTGCGGGGCCACGAAGCGCGCGGGTTTACCCGCTGTCGAGGCGGCTTTCGGGACAGGCGGCGGAGCTGTTGCTGGACCGCGATCCGGGGTAGGGCAGATAGACGGACGCGGCGCTCAGAGAATCCGTGTGCGCGCCAAAGTCGGCTCGAAGGCTGGTGAAGCTCAAGGCCACGAGCTTGTCGTACTCCGCCACGAAAGAAAGCGCTGCCAGTGGCGCAGCACGGGCATAGAATTCAGTCGCATTTATTACCCGGCTTGCATACCTCGCCGCCACAGTTAACAAAAAGGGCACGCTGAAGGCACCGGTTCATGAAGTGCGTCACGAGGTCCGGAGAGATCAATGCAGTGTCATCTGTGCCAGCATGAAAACCACGCGGCGGCGCGTTTCTGCGGCGGATGCGGACACGTTTTGCAGGTCGAGTGCGCGGCCTGCGGGGCCACCAACGCACCAGACAACAAATTCTGTGACGCCTGCGGTAGCGCCCTCGCTGGAGACGGATTGCCCAAGCCGCGCGTCGCTACTGCGAAGGCCTACACACCTGCACACCTGGCGCAGAAAATACTGACATCGCGCTCTGCCCTGGAAGGTGAACGCAAGCAGGTCACGGTGCTTTTCTGTGACATGGCGAATTCCACCGAACTCGCGCACCGCCTGGGTGCCGACGCCATGCATGCGCTGCTGAACCAGTTTTTCGCACTCGCGCTGGCGGAGGTCCATCGGCTCGAAGGAACCATCAACCAGTTTCTCGGCGACGGCTTCATGGCGCTTTTTGGCGCACCCGTGGCGCACGAGGACCATGTTCGCCGTGCCTTGTTGTCCGCGCTGGGCATCCGGCAAAAGCTCAAGGAAGCGGAAGCAGGCGAGGCCGCCGCGCTCAGCCAGCTGCGCGTGCGCATGGGCGTCAACACCGGCATGGTCGTGGTGGGAAAGATCGGTGACAACCTGCGCATGGACTACACCGCCATCGGCGACACCACGAACATCGCCGCCCGTCTTCAGCAACTCGCCGCACCCGGCCAGATTTTCGTGAGCGACGGCGTCCACACGGCTGGTCGAGCTTACTTCGACTTCTCGCCAATGGGCAAACGTGCGCTCAAGGGCATCAAGGAGCCGGTGGCGGTATTCGAGCTGACCAAGCTGCGCCCGCGCGACGAAACTGGAACCCGCGCCAGGAATCTGGGCATCGGCTCGCCCCTGGTGGGCCGCGACCACGAGCTGGCATTGCTGCACTACGTCCTGCAACAGCTCAGCAAAGGCCAGGGCGGCAATCTGATCCTCACCGGCGAGCCTGGCAGCGGCAAATCACGGCTCGTCGCCGAGACCCAGCGCCACTGGCCAGCCGGCAAACTGCTGTGGCTGGAGGGGCGGGCCGTGTCGTTCGGGCGCAGCCTGAGTTACCTGCCCTTCATCGAGATCCTGAAGGAGTGTTTCGACATCGCCGACGACGACCGTGAAGACGAGAGCTGGCGCAAGCTGGAGTCCGGCCTGACCGCCATGTTTGCCGAGCGCACGCCCGAAATGTTGCCGTACCTGGCCACCGTGCTCGCACTGCGCGTGCCAGTGGAGCATTCAGACCGCGTGAAGTACCTCGACGGCCCGGGTTTGCGGCGCCAGGTGTTCCTGTGCATGCGCCAGCTGTTCGAACAGCTGGCGCTGCGCCAACCCGTGGTACTGCTGTTGGAGGACTGGCATTGGGCGGACCAGTCGTCGATCGAGCTGGCCGAGCACTTGCTGCCATTGGCTGACAGCATGCCGCTGCTGGTGTTTTTTGCAACCCGGCCCGACCCGGAAGGCCCGACCGCCCGCATTCGCAAGTTTGCCGCCGACCTGCCGGGCCGGCGTCTGCAGGAAATCGAACTCCCGCCACTGTCGCCAGAAC
>JAJAZK010000398.1 GCA_026785765.1 Rhodoferax sp.
CGATAAGGGCCTGACGGACTCGCGGTGTGTGCACCACCAAGGTCGTCGCAATGCGAAAGGACCAATGAAAGAGAACCTTGTTCATCCAGGTTGCCCGGTCGTGCGGCAGCAAGTCATGCACCGTCAACGCATATGTGCCGCAGAAAAGACGAAACCACAGGCCACCGAGTACCCCAGTGAGTAATGGCGGGGACAAAAGGCCAATGACATGCAGGGTCCTTGGGCGCGTACGCATCACGTGCCAAAGCAGTGTCGCGTGGTAGCGGATGAGATTGCCGCCCTTTTGCCAGGACGGGCGTTTTGTATCTTGGCCCCTACGCAAATTCAAGGTGGGTGTGCCTGGGCGGAGCCCGGCGTAGTCGGTTCCATCCGAACTGACCAGCATGAACTTGAACCCACAGTCGCTGAGCCCGTTACAGAAGCCTCGCTCATATATCGGTTCATAGCCATGGGACACGACCAACACTGGGTGGAAGTTCGTTGAGTGCATGTTCATGTGTTTGTGCTGCACGCTACGCCTTTCCATCCGCTGCACTGCGCTCCCTGGGGGGCCATAACACTGCGCGCACAACCCGTGCAGCAGAACTGCGCCCCTTGAGTACATGCCTTACGTATTCCCAGGCTAACTGCCGCCTGGCTGAGCCGATATGGTCAGGAAAAAAGCGCGCGACAAACTTGAGACGATTTTGCGTCATCAATCGCATCGAAAACGCCGGTATCTCCTTGGAGGTGCTACCGCCGGCCTTGTGCCAAACCACACTCGTTGGTGCCCAGCCCTGGCGGAACTTGTCCTTGCCGCGTTGCGCCCAATCGAGTTCCTCGAAGTACAGGAAATAGTCCTCCTGCATAAGACCAACGTTTTCGACAAAACGGCGGGAAACGAGCATGGAGGCACCCATTACATAGGCCATCTTGGCTTCGACTTCGTGCGGGTCGCGGGGAACTTGATCCAAGTGTGTTCCGCCACCGATATGGTCTGGCACAAAGGTGCGCCGATTGAGCCATCCACCGCCAAGCGCCTGCACCGTCTGCGGCTCGTGGTAGTAGACCAAGGTTGAGCCGATGATGCCGGCGTCGGGCAAAGCACGCGCTCGCGCCAGCAGGCTTGCAAGCGCGCCGTGGTGGACCACCGTGTCGCTGTTCAGGAGCCATATCCACTGCGCATCCGCAGCCATTGCGAGGCGAATACCGATATTGTTGCCGCCTGCAAACCCCAGATTGCCGCCGGATCGGATCAAGCTGATGCAGCAGTCGTTGCGACGACGCAACGCCGGCGCATTAGCCTCATCAATGAGGCGCCAGGAAACAGATGGCAGGTTGCTGCCGTCCGAGTAGCGCCGCACACCAGGGAAGTGCCCGATCTCAGGCAAAGGACGCGGGGATTCACACCACTCAATGATTCGTTCGACCGATTCGTCACTCGATTCGTTGTCGACCAGATACACGTGAAAGGGTTCGACGATCCCGCCAAGAAGGGAGTCGATACAGTCGACGCAGTCTTTCCAGCCGTTCCAGTTGACCAGCACGATCGCTACGCACGTGTCATGATGGTTGCTGTCGCCACCCGTTGCGATGGTGTCTTGGCTCGGATCGCCCTCAATCACTGTCTTACTCAAGGATGAGCCGAACGGATCCATCGGCTTCCACAATGCTTTGACCTTCGATGCGTATCGGCTCGCCATCGAGCTTGATGATTGTTGCCGGTGCCACGAGGGAGATCGTTTGGACCTTAGGGCTCGCACCGGCGTCGGTCCACACCGCACGGGCATTCTTGCCATTTGCCAGCACCAATTGGCAATTCCATAGTCCTGTGACACTTCGATCACACCGCTTCACCTCACTACGCAACAGAATGACGATGGCCCGTTCGAGCGCACGAGCGATGGGCCGTCGAGTCTTGCTTCCCGGCTCAATAAAGCCAAGTTTTTCGTTGTCCCACGCGTACCAGTAGAAACGCTCGAACCCGAGCACGCGCGCGAGCAGCATCGCCCGAACGGCATACTGCCCTGCGGCCTCGTTCGTGGTTACATATTGCCGCTCGCTGGGGGTCCATTTGGGCTGTGGGCTGTTTGCTTGCGCGTCTGTGAAGTAGCCAGTTTCGGTATTCCATAGCGGTATGTTCTGAAAGCCGCCCGCCGCCAGTTGATCCCGCATTTCCATTATGCGCGGGACCATCGCCTCCGGCGGCATAGGGCTGTGGTACAGATGAAAGCTGGCGGCGTCGACGTATTGCGCACCACCTGCTGCCAGAAAATCCCTGACCCACGCAACCCTTTTATCAAGGCCGACGCCTGATGGCGCGACCAATAACGCCTTTGGATCGGCACGGCGGATCTCCTCGCGGGCGATACGGGTCATCTCCACCAACTTGCCAATGGTGCCGGTGTAGAAGGGTGTCGTGTTGGCTTCGTTGAGGACTTGGTATGCTGCGACGCGCCCGGCGTAACGAGTGGCTACCACACGCACATATTGGCGCCAGCGCTCCATGTCCGCAGGCTCGGCCGACATGCCTTGTCCATAGATGCCTGGCTCATTGGGGCGCGCTGAGGCCCAGCGGGGCGTAACGCCGAGCGGCAATAGAACCGTGATGCCAGCTGAGGTTGCGCGCGCAATATAGCCATCGAGTTTTGCAAACTGCCAGTTCCCAAGTGCTGGCTCGAGCCAAGCCCAACCCGCATAGGCATCCCACAGGCGCCATGATCCGAACGCAATGTCTGGCCAATTGCCAGGTTCCTCTGATCGGTGCATGTGCATGCCAAAGAATTCGCGTGAAAGTTTGCCACCACCGGCAGGTGCCTCCAGGGTGTATGCGGTGTTTGCAGGGAACAGTGTGAAGGCCTGCGGCAAGGCTGGTGCTGCTGGTAGGGCAGCACACAACGCGACGACCACGCGCCAGAACTGTGTGGCCAAAACCTTTTTGGACGAAAAGCGGCTAGCGGCCATTTTTTTCGGCACCTGCGCGAGTGCGGGCAATTGCAAGCCGCTCGTTGCGTATCTGCAGTTCGACGACCACCAGCATGGCGGTAAGCATTAGCGAAAAATCGAGGTTGTTGGTCAGCGACAGCACCCCTCGTTCAATGGCGTAGGCCAGTAGACCTGCCGCCAAAGCCAGCGCGAGCCAGCCCGAGCGTTTCGAATGTGTCACACCTCGGAATAACCCCAGCGTTATTGGATAGGCCAAAGTTATGACCAATAACAACAGGCCGGGAATCCCGCTTTCGAGGGCAACGGACAGGTAGTAGTTGTCTATGGTGATGCGTATATGGCCCGGCAATGCACCCAAAGTAATTGCTGCCTGCCCCGGGCCATATCCTACGAGGGGTTCGTCCAAAGCAAGGAC
>JAJAZK010000399.1 GCA_026785765.1 Rhodoferax sp.
AGGCTGGCAATAGCTGGCTGCAGGCCACCCTGACGGTGAAAAACAGCAAGATCACGACCGATGCCACGGGCGAGGAACAACGCCCCGGGTTGCCGGCCAGCGGCATGTTTTTGATCAATCCGCCGCATACGTTGCAGGCCGCGCTTCGGGAGGCCCTGCTGCAGTTGACAGAGCGGCTCGGGCAGGATCGCCATGCCAGCCACACCCTTCAAGCAGGCGGCTGAGAACCGCCAGATACCGCCCATGTGCTGGCCAAAGAAACCCATCGCAACACAGCTTTTCACAGAATCGGTCACATTGCATCGCAACAGCAGGCAAAATGGACTATTGGACGGCGCCGGGACAAAGGTGATACTGCAGTTGTAATAGGTCTTCAGAGAACTGCTCAACGAACCAAGGTGAAATCGTGCGAATTACTTCATTTGCAAAGAATGCTTCGGTAGCCGCCCTACTGGTCGGTACCGTCTTAAGCGGGCAAGCCACAACCACCACTCTCGGTGCGGCCGTGGTGGGGGTGCCCCTTTCTTTCGCTGGACTCGCTGCTCCTGGTCCCTTTACAGACATTTTCACCTTTAGCCTGCCGCCTAACGGCGGGTCGGGTTACACCGTTGCCAACTTCACGTTGATCCCTGGTGCGTACAACACGTTGTTGACGACGCTTTCATTGTTCTCCAATCCCAACGGAATTCTGTTCGATGCTGATGATGACTTTAAGGGGGCTTCCTCAATGCCGGGCGGTAATTCGCTAGCGTTGGCGCAAACCGCGCGTCCAGCCGGTAATTACTACATCAACGTGACAGGTGTGACAAACGGCATAGCTGGCGGCATCTACACCGGGGCGATCAGCGTTACCGCCGTCCCGGAGCCAGAACGCTACGCTATGCTCTTGGTTGGCCTTGGCGTCATGGGCGCCATCGCAATGCGGCGCAACAAGTCCAAGTCCAAGTCCAGCTGATCCTTCGCAGCGCAAGCTGCTTCACTCCAAACCAAAAAAGGGATTGCACCGCAATCCCTTTTTTGTTCCCTGCCAGTTGTGCAGGATTTCACGCTAGCAGTCTCAATATAGTAGGGATGCCGCCCAGAATGCTGCCGCGGCAATCTGCCTTCCTAGAATCAATTGTCATACTACCTTCATCGACTGGTGTTGCAATTGGACCACATCCAGTGTGGCCTGATGAACCACCCTCCGTCATCATTCCTGCCCAACCAGTCAACCGCAACGCATGACATTTCTGCCCACACTGTCGCCCAAGGAGTTGCAGCTCTACCACGGCGTCGTGATTCGGTCGGTAGAGGTTCGCAGCCATTTTGACCTGCTGGTGTGGCTACAGGGCGATCTGCAACGGTATCTGCCGCACGACATCCTTATTGCAGGCTGGGGAGACTTTCAGGGCGGCAACATCCTGCACGATATCGTCTCACCCGCGCCAGGTGTACGTCCGCATAACGCACGTCAAAAGTAATGACACCGCTGTTGCAGGGGCTGTTTGAACGCTGGACGCAGTTCGGCAAGAGGCCATTCGTGATTAACGCCAGTGAAAGCGGCTTCGCGATCGATGACGAGGGCATTGACAACGAGGTTGGCAACGCCTTGCTCGGCATGCGTTTCGCCATGGTGCACGGAATTGTGGATGCGCGGGGCAGTCAAGACTGCCTGTACCTGGTACTTTGCTCGCGCAGTACCTGCGGCGCCATGGAGCGCGGCGCAATGGCGGTGGTATTGCCGTACATCGGCGCAGCATTGCGCCAGGTTTCACATTTGCCGCAGCAGATCAACGGCCATGCCAACGGCCACAGCCCCAATGCTCCTGGCACGGTAGTTGCAAATGTAGCCAAGATGGAGCAAGAATGCGATTTGACCCAGCGTGAGCACGAAATACTGCGATGGGTCGCATTGGGGAAAACCAATTCCGAAATCGCACTGATCCTGCATGTCAGCCCATTTACCGTCAAGAACCACATGCAGCGCCTTTTCAAGCAACTCAATGTGACCAATCGAGCCCAAGCGGTCAACAAGCGCACGCTATTGGCACACGATGTCCAAGACTGATGCCAGTCTGTCTGCCGCGTCCTTGCAAAAACGACCTTCGCAGTCGTCAATCGGCAAGGACAATTTTCTAGGCGTCATTGAATCATCGCTCGGCCCCTGCGCCTTCGTTTTTTCGCTTTGGGCCGTCGCATATTTTTTTGATGGTGAACTGCCTCCACCAGTACTGATCCTGTCGGTGCTGGTGTTTGCGCTGACCTTTCCAGGGCAAGCACACCTGCAGTCCAGTCTGGGCCGGGTCATACTGGACATCACACTGAACTGGTTATGGGTCGCGGCGCTGCTGCTGCTGACCGGCTTCGCTACCGGTTACGTCCGCGACTTTTCACAAAAGGTTCTGCTGAACTGGCTGTGGATAGCTCCAGTCACCGAGTTTGGCCTGCAACTGCTCTTGCGCGCTGCGGCGCCATCCTTGTTGCGCATGCAGGGGCCGATACAACGCGCAATCATCGTTGGCATGAACGAACAGGGTACGGCTTTGGCTACCCGGCTGCGCGATGCACCCTATTCGCGCGTTGAATTGCTCGGTTTCATCGACAGCCGGTCGCAGCAACGGCTCGACCCTGCCGGCAAGTACAAACTGCTGGGTGACCCTGCCGACCTGGCCCGTATCGTGCAAGAAAACCATGTGCAGATGATTTATTTGTCGCTGCCGATGGCCTCGCAACCACGCATTCTGCAGTTACTGGACGACCTGAAGGACACCACGGCTTCGATCTATTTCGTACCAGACATGTTTTTCACCGACCTGATACAAGGGCACACCGGCACGGTCTGCGGCATGCCCGTCATATCCGTCTGCGAGACACCGTTTCGTGGCGCCGACGGTTTGATCAAACGCATCAGTGATGTGATCCTGTCAATCCTGATCCTGACCCTGATCGCGCCGCTGCTGCTGGTGCTGGCAATTGCAGTCAAACTGTCGTCCCCCGGGCCGGTGATCTTCAAACAACGGCGCTACGGACTCGATGGCAACGAGATTGTGGTCTACAAATTCCGCTCCATGACCGTGACCGAAGACGGCGGCACGATCGTACAGGCCAAAAAGGACGACGCCCGCATCACACCGCTGGGCGCAGTGATGCGACGTACCTCGATGGATGAATTGCCACAGTTCATCAATGTTCTGCAAGGCCGCATGAGCATCGTCGGCCCGCGCCCGCACGCGGTGGCCCACAACGAGATGTACCGCAAACTCATCAAGGGTTACATGGTGCGCCACAAAGTGCGCCCGGGCATCACCGGCTGGGCACAGGTGAACGGTTACCGGGGCGAAACAGTGACCCTGGACAAAATGAAGGGCCGCATCGACTACGATCTGGACTACCTGCGCAACTGGTCAGTGCGGCTGGATCTGCATATCATTCTCAAGACCATCCGACTGGTTTTGAAGGACGAGAAAGCGCACTGAAGCATGGCCCCGCCACACTTGCTATGCCGAACCGCACTCGCTGCCCTGGCGACCAGTGCGATGGCGACCTGCTGGGCCGAAGGCGGGCAAGACCTGCAATTACGCGCCACGGCTACCGTCGCCAGCGACAGCAATCTGTTCCGCCTGCCCGCAGGCGCCAACACGCTGGCACTCACAGGACGCAGTTCGAGCGCAGAAACCATCGGTATCGCTGCATTCGGAGTCAATTACAACAAGACCTACAGCCTGCAAGCGGTGGAGCTCTTCGTCAACTTCAACAAGTACAGCTACCAGAACTTTGCCTACCTTGGCTTCACCGCACTCAACTACCGCGCCGCCTGGCGCTGGGCTTACACCCCCCGATTGCGCGGAAACCTGACCGCAACGCGCGACCAGACGCTGAACAACTTCGTCGACTTTCAAGGCTTCAACGTGCGTAACGTGCGGGTCGACAGCAACAACCGGCTCGACGCGACCTACGAACTCGGCGCCAACTGGCGCTTGATCGGCGGCCTGACACAAAACTCGCGCGACAACTCGGTACAGGTGACGCAAGAGTCCGACTTCCGCCAGACCGGTGTGGAAGGCGAGTTGCGCTACGTGCTGGCATCGGGAAGCTCCCTGGGTTACCTGGTGCGCAGCACCGATGGCAACTACACCTCGAACCGCACCATCCCTTCGCCCGGCTTTTTTGATGACCGCTTTTCGCAGACTGACAACGAGCTGAACCTCGCCTGGGCAATCACCCCAAGCAGTTCCGCCAATTTCCGGCTCGGTCATCGCAGCCGCAGCAATCCAACCTACCCCCAGCGCGACTTTGCCGGCACAACCGGTGCGGCCAGCGTGAATTGGGCCATCTCGCCCAAATCGGCCGTGCTGATAGGCTGGACACGGGAACTGGGTTCGTTCGAAACCAACAACTTCAATTTCACCCAAAGCGACCGGATTGCAATCGGCCCGGTTTGGCAAGTCAGTCCCAAGGCAACGGTTCGTGCCCAGCTGGCGCGCGCCACGCGCGACTTTCGCGGCACGCCCACCGGCATGGTCACGCAGCAGCGGCGCGATATCACGCGTGATACCAGTCTGTCAGTAGACTGGCAGCCGTTCAATTACCTTTCGCTTAGCGCCGCGCTTCAAAATGGCCGACGCTCGTCCAGTCTGCCCGGCATCGACTACAACAGCAACTCCGTAAACCTCAGCGCCCAGTTCAGCTTTTGACGCGGCATTTTCACAACCCGCCACGATACTTGTAACCATGAAACACAATCTCCGCCCCTTCCTTGCAGCAACACTGGTTCTGCTGACCCTCGCCGCTTGCGGAGACAAAGCCGACAAAAAGGTAGCAACGCAAGTTGCTGCCAAGGTCGGCTCTGAAGAAATTTCAGTGCACCAGATCAACCAGGTGCTGAGTCGCACCAATACGGGCAACACCACCCCGCAGGCGGCGCAAGCGCTGCGCCGCGAAGTGCTCGAAAAGCTGATCGACCAGCAACTCGCAGTCGACCAGGCCATCGAGAGCAAGCTGCACCGCTCCCCTGAGGTGGTGTCGCAGATCGAAGCGGCCCGCCGTGAGCTGCTGGCGCGGGCCTATATCGCGCAGATCACCAGCTCGCTGCCCAAGCCGACACCAGAAGAAACCAAAAAGTACTACACCGACAATCCGCCGCTGTTCTCGGAGCGGCGGGTGTTCAATCTGCAAGAAATCATCTTGCCGCTGTCCGTCGGAACCGAGACTATCGAACAGCTCAAGGCGCAGCTATCAGCCGGCAAGGGCATGGAAGACCTCGCCAACTGGCTCAAGGGCAAAGACATCAAGTTTGGCGGTGGGGCAGCCAGCCGCGCCGCAGAGCAGATTCCGCTGGACTTGCTCGCCAAAGTGCATGCGCTCAAAGACGGGCAGTCAACGATCATCACCAGCAAACAGGCGTTCACCGTCGTGCGGGTCGCGTCATCCCAGTCGGCGCCAGTGCCCGAAGCGGCGGCCTTACCGCGCATCGAGCAGTTCCTGGCCAACCAGCGTGGTGCCGAAGCTGTGAGCCAGACCCTGAAGCAACTGCGCGCCAAAGCCACGGTTACCTATATGGGTGATTTCGCCCAGGCCGCCGGAGCCACCACGGAAGCAGCTCCAGCCCAGGCCGCTGCGACACCGCCGTCGGCTGCCCAGACAACCGGCGCCGCGCCCGCAACCCCGGCAAAACCCGCCACGGATACCAGTACCAAGTCTGTCATCGAAAAAGGAGTGGCGGCGATGAAGTAAATCCGCTGTCGCCAGCCACTGACATTGCCCTACCAACCGGACCGACCCATGATCTCTCGCATTTTTCGACTACCCCACCTTTTGCTGGCGGCACTGTTACTGCTTGCCAGCGGCATTGCTGTCGCCCAAGCCAAACCAGACTATCCCTTGGGCGCAGGAGACGCGATCCGGGTGCAGGTGTTCCAGAACCCCGACCTTACCATCGAAACCCGCGTCTCCGAGAACGGCTCCATCACCTACCCGCTGATTGGCTCGGTCGACTTGGGAGGTCTGTCGATCGCCGCCGCCGAGAAGAAGATCGCCGATGCGCTGCAAAAGGGCGGCTTCATCCGCCAGCCCCAGGTCAACATCGTGCTGATCCAGATCCGCGGCAACCAGGTGTCGGTGCTCGGTCAGGTAAACAGACCTGGACGGTTCCCACTGGAGACGGCCAACACCCGATTGAGCGACATGCTGGCCAATGCCGGCGGCGCCACACCCGGCGGCGACGATATGGTGGTGGTGACGGGCCAGCGCGACGGCAAGCAGTTTCGCCAAGTGATCGACTTGCCCGCGATCTACCTCAACGAAAAGACCGCTGACGACATCGTCCTGTTGGGCGGCGACACGGTCTATGTGCACCGCGCGCCGGTGTTTCACATTTATGGCGAGGCCCAGCGCCCTGGCTCGTTCCGCATCGAGCGCAACATGACGGTAATGCAAGCCTTGGCCCAGGGCGGCGGCCCCACCGCGCGTGGCAGCGAGAAAAAGCTGCGCCTGAGCCGCAAGGGCGCCGACGGAAAGGTAGTGCAAAGCGCGCCCAACCTGACCGACCCGGTGCAGCCCGATGACGTGCTGTATCTGGAAGAGGCCGTGTTCTATATCTACGGCGAGGCGCAACGCCCCGGCTCTTTCCGCATCGAGCGCGACATGACCGTCATGCAGGCACTGGCCCAAGGCGGCGGCCCCACCGCACGCGGCAGCGATAAAAAGCTGCGCCTGCACCGCAAGATGGAAGATGGGTCCATCTCCCAAAGCGTGCCCAAACTGACGGACCGGTGCTGCCCAATGACGTGATCTACGTCGAAGAACGCCTCTTCTAACTACGACCAGGACTGCGCGCCATGACCCTCCAACAATTTCTGCTCATCTTGCGGGCGCGCTATCTGGTGGCGCTGCTCACGCTGCTGCTTACCGTGGCAGCAACCGTGGTGGTCAGCCTGATCATCCCCAAGCAATACACGGCGAACGCCGCGGTGGTGGTTGACGTCAAGTCACCCGACCCGGTCAGCGGCATCCCCTTGCAAGGGCTTATTGCGCCGGGCTACATGGCAACCCAGATCGACATCATCAACAGCGACCGCGTGGCCCAGCGCGTCGTCAAGGTGTTGAAGATGGACGAGAGCCCGGCCATACGGATGCAATGGCAACAAGAAACGCAAGGCAAGGGTCAGCTCATCAACTGGCTGTCAGAGCTTCTGCAGAAAAACCTCGAAGTCAAACCCTCGCGCGAAAGCAACGTCATCAACATCGGCTACACCGGTGGCGACCCTGACTTCGCTGCCGCCGTGGCCAACGGCTTTGCCCAGGCCTACCTCGATGTCAACCTCGACCTCAAGCTCGCTCCGGCGCGCCAATACGCCGCGTTTTTCGAAGAACAAACCAAACAGATGCGCGACAAGCTGGAAAAGGCCCAGCTGGCGCTCTCCGACTACCAGCAAAAGAATGGCATCACTACCGCGGACGACCGGCTCGACTTTGAGACCGCCAAACTTAACGAAACCTCCAGCCAGCTCACTGGTGTCCAGGGCCAGACCACCGACAGCCAGAGCAAACGGCAGAACTCCAGGGCCGACACCGTAGCCGAGGTGATGCAAAGCCCGCTCATCAACAGCCTCAAAGCCGACATCGGCCGACTCGACGCCAAGCTCCAGGAAAGCAACATCAACCTGGGCAAGAACCACCCGCAAACCCAGCGCACAGAAACCGAGCTGGCCACACTCAAGACCCAGCTGGAAGCTGAAACGCGCAAGATCACCAGTTCCATCGACACCACCTACCAGGTCAGCCGCCAACGCGAGCAACAATTGCAAGGCGCTCTGGCGACGCAGAAGGCGCGCGTGCTTGTGCTCAACAAACAGCGCGACGAGCTCAATGTGCTGCGGCGCGACATCGAGACCGCGCAGCGCGCTTTCGAGGTCATCAGCCAGCGCGCCTCCCAATCCACGGTGGAGAGCCAGAACAGCCAAACTAACATCGCCGTGCTCAACGCCGCCTCGCCACCGAACGCACCTTCGCGCCCGCGCGTCCTGCTCAATGTGCTGGTTTCGATTTTCCTTGGCACGCTGCTGGGCGTAGGCCTGGCGCTGATGCTGGAGCTGGCGAACCGCCGCGTGCGCTCGGCGGACGATCTGGTCGAGGCACTGGACCTGCCGGTACTTGGCTCGATTGCATCGGCAAAAGACATGTTCAAGCGGGCCGCAGCGCGCAAAGGCGCATCGCTGGCCCCCCAAGAAGCAACTGCATGAACACCATCACCGACTCCATGGCAATTGCCGCCGCACCCACCGGCGCCGCACGCTCCATTGGCGACATTCTGGTTGCCAGCGGCCAGCTGAGCGCCGACGACGCGCAACGGGTCCTGCAACGCCAGCAACAAGACAAGTCGCAGTTTGGCGACGCTGCGCTGGCACTCAAGCTGCTGACCAAGGACGACATCGCTTTTGCTCTGTCCAAGCAGTTCGACTACTCGTATTGGAGCGAGCAGGACACCAGCCGCAGCCCGGAGCTGGTGGCGGCCTACAAGCCGTTCAGCAAGGCGGGCGAAAACCTGCGTGCGGTGCGCAGCCAGCTGATGCTGCGCTGGTTCAATACCGACCCCGCGCGCAAGGTGCTGGCCTTGGTCAGCCCGGGCAAAGGTGAAGGCCGCAGCTTCATCGCCGCCAACCTGGCCATTGTTTTTTCGCAGCAAGGTGAGCGCACACTACTTATTGACGGCAATTTGCGCCACGCACGGCAACACGAGCTGTTCATGCTCGGCAAAAGTGCAGGCTTGTCTGGCATCCTGGCCGACCGTGCCGGCCTGGAGGCCGCGCTCGATGTGCCGGGCCTTCCACGCCTGAAGGTCTTACCGGCCGGTGCCGTGCCACCCAATCCGCAAGAGTTGCTGGGTCGCCCGGCGTTTGGCGCGCTGCTAAAGGCGGCCGCCGAGCAGTTTGACGTGGTCATCATCGACACCCCGGCTGGCTCCGACTTTGCCGATGCCGAAATCATCGCCTCCTGCGCCGGCGCAGCCGCCATCGTGACCCGCAAGAACAAAAGCCTGCTGCCCAACGCCACGCTGTTGGCGCGCCGACTGCAGGACAGCGGCGTGGTGCTGGTGGGGTCTATCCTCAACGACGACTGACCACACTCAGTGGCCGGAAACGAAAAGGAAACCCATGGACGCAGCTACCTACACCACAGTTCGAGCAAACCTGGCCAACGCCATGGATCGTGTCTGCAATGACCACGAGCCGTTGATCATTACGCGCAACGGCGAGCAGTCGGTCGTGATGTTGTCGCTGGAAGACTACAAAGCACTCGAAGAAACCGCCTATCTTTTGCGCGCGCCAGCGAATGCCAAAAGACTGCTTGCGGCGGCAGGCCAGCTCAAGGCCGGGCATGGGGTCGAACGAATCAAAAAGTTGAATTAGACGGTGACGCAATTGAGCGCTGTGACCCATGTTGTCCACGAAACAGTTCGCGTGGCACCTGCCATTTTTTTGTGCACCGGGACTGTGCGGACGAATGCAGGACAAAGCCATGACCAAGCC
>JAJAZK010000400.1 GCA_026785765.1 Rhodoferax sp.
CACCACCAGCATGAGCAGCGGCGAATGGACCGAGGCCTCTGCGCTGTTTGACAGCGTCATCGAGATGCCTGCGGCCGAACGCGCCGCGACGCTGGGGCGTTCGACCGCTGCCACCAGCGTGAAGGACCGCGTGCAGGAGATGATCGCGGCGCTGGAAGCATCGCCCGGTTTCCTGGACCAGCCACCAGTGCTGCACGGCGCAGCCAGCCGTGCAGGCGGCGACAGTTGACCGGTGGGTTCTTCAATCGAGGCAAGCCGCTCCTGCCGACACGTCTGCAACCCGACGCGCTTCTTCATTCGCTTTTCGGGAATTCGCCACCCGATGCGTCACGCAGATCTTGCCCCCTGCCACTTTCGCAACAGCCAGATAGGATGTCCTCTCGCTGGGTGCATCGGGATTCTCATGGGCCTGCACGCGCACGATCAAGGCGATAGGCCGCATCGCCTTCCCAGTCCCCATCACGCGCCACTCGGCCTTTTCCCCCAGATTCGAGAATGCACCGGTAATGACATCCCAATAGCGGAGCGGATGCCGTTTCCCATCCGGCGCGACGATGGTCACGGACTGCCGGTCGTCGTCGTCTTCAACCAGCAGATGATGACCTGCTACGCCAGGGCAACGTTTGATTGAGGCGCCGGATTCCTGAAAAACTTGAATGGTCTTGCAATCAGTGAGTTTGGTGTAAACGCTGTAAATCGAACCGGCAGATACTGGCAGCGACCAGCTCAGCGCGACCAGTGCGACCAGTGCGACGAGTGCGACAAACATCTTCATGGCCTGGCTTCCGAAGTTGGAGGACGCTACCGTTACCTGGCGTCCCTTCAATGAACAGCAGTCATCGTAAGACAAAACCAATATTTGAAAGGATGAGGCCGGGAGCTGTCGACGTGATCGCTTCTGCATTTTTTTCCAACATCGCAAGACTTTCATAGTGAGGAATGACCTGTGAACACCAATCATTTGGCGCTCGTGCTGCTCCTATCAACGGTGCCAGTGTCGGCCATCGCCGCACAGAGTGCCCCGTTAGCAAAGGTTGGCCAAGCGAGAGCAACGCAGGCCCACACTCCGGCTAAAGGAAGCCAGGAAAGGAAGGCAATCACCAATGCTCTGAGGGTTGTCGCAAAGACCATGTCTGGCCTGGATGTCGTTTTTGTGGTCAGTCATCTCAAGGTCAATGGCAACTGGGCGTGGGTCGAGGCCGATCCGCAGTCCGTGGATGGGACGCAGCACTACGAACCAATGAGTGGCCTGCTCGCCAGTAAAAATGGCCGCTGGGTTTACCTTGAGGGTTTTCCCGAAGGGGCGATTTGCGAAGAAGATCCCGATTGCGCTGATTCGGAACGCTATTTCCAGAAACTTGGGCAGAAGTACCCGGCCCTTTCACCGGACATCTTTCCGCGGCGGTAAAGCCATCGACGAAATCCAGGTTTGACTGCAAGAAGCCGGATAGCCTGCACTGCCAAGACCCGGGCGTGGACAGCGCGCGGCAGGCGGCTGCCTGAGGTTAATTCCGTGTGATGCATCCGGAATGCACAACCCTCCGTAAACGTCTCCGAACCTGCTGGAACAGCGCTGCGTCCGCAGCCGTTGCCTCAGGCGTTCCCTATCCCACAGACGCCTTATCCGGAGAACCACCATGCAATTGAAATTACTCGCGGCCGCGTTGATCGCCGCTGCCAGCCTGACTGCTTGTGCCATGAACGACACCCGCTCCGACATGGGCATGAAATCCGACGGCATGATGGCCAACCCGATGGAGGGCGGCGCGATGATGTATTCCAACAAGGACATCATCGACAACGCCGTCAACTCGGCAGATCACACCACGCTGGTCGCCGCGGTCAAGGCCGCCGGTCTGGTCGATACGCTGAAGGGCCCGGGCCCGTTCACGGTGTTCGCGCCGACCAACGCTGCATTCAACGCGCTGCCGGCTGGCACGGTCGACACGCTGCTCAAGCCTGAAATGAAGGGCGACCTGACCACCGTACTGACCTATCACGTGGTACCGGGCAAGCTCGACGCAGCTGCGCTGATGGCGAAAATCAAGGCAGGCGGCGGCAAGGCGATGCTGACCACGGTGCAGGGCGGAATGCTGACCGTCATGGCCGCGGGCAGCGGCGTCTCGGTCACCGACGCCAAGGGCAATGTCGCCAACGTCACCACCGCCAATGTCTATCAAAGCAACGGCGTCATCCATGTCGTCGACAAGGTGTTGATGCCGTCGATGTAATGATGTTCCTGTCCCTTTTTCAATGAAGAGAAATTCGATGAAGATCACGATTCTTTCCGTAGCACTGGTTTCTGCGATGGCGATGAGCGCCTGTTCCAGGAACGAGCCCGCCGTCGACACGACGGCCGCCGACACCGCAGCCGCCGATAGCGCGGCGATGGAGCCCGCTGCCGATCCGATGACACCAGCGGACACCATGCCGATGCCGACCGAGAATCCAATGGTAGGCGGCGCGCCGATGATGGCCGACAAGGACATCATCGACAACGCGATGAACTCCAAGGATCACACCACGCTGGTGGCTGCAGTGAAGGCAGCCGGCTTGGTCGACACGCTGCTCAAGCCTGAAATGAAGGGCGACCTGACCACCGTACTGACCTATCACGTGGTACCGGGCAAGCTCGACGCAGCTGCGCTGATGGCGAAAATCAAG
>JAJAZK010000401.1 GCA_026785765.1 Rhodoferax sp.
CTCTTAATGCGCGCCGCGCACTCGAAGTGCTGCCCCCGAGCGAAAAATTCCCTTTGGTGCAGCCTCGCTGGCAATGGGTGCCGCGTTCCGATGGAGAGGTAGTCAACAATCTATGGGACGCACTGAACCGAATCATTCACGCCCAAAAACTTGAGGTTGGCTTCGAACAACTCCCCCCGCAAGCGTCCGTCATCGATGGCGGTGCGCTTGTCGTTCCGTATGTTCGAGCCGCAACTGACAGAAAAAAGCTCGCGTTCATTGACCCCTTCGCTCTGGCATATGCATTCCTGTATGGCGCGTACCCAAAACTTGTAGCCGCCCAAACGGAAAAGCCAGCGGGAGGGCTCCACTGATGCCCAACGAACAAGGATAGATTGCGCGTAGCCACAATCTGAACCGGTTGTTGGACGAGCCCGGTGAACGAGGCTGCGGTGCCACTGCAAATAGCTTTTGGTGATTCCCCGGACCGATGGTCTGGGAGGCGCTTTCGATGCGCTGCAGAGCCTGGTCGCAAGCGCCATTGCAACGCTTGCGATTTACCCAGTGCATTTTCAGTTTCAATTTCAGGCCTTGCGCGCTGAAACTTCCCCCCCACATGGACGCTTTTCCCCCCCCAACAGCGCAACGCCTGTTTTGCCGAATGCGCGCCAAGGGTTGGCGTTATTGCATCGACACCCTGGCCAGTTCTGCCTCAGACCGCCATCGCCCAGGTGAGGGCGGCTCAAAGCGCGTTCGCACAATGCGCATCGGCTCCCCGCAGCACGGACAGCGCAATGCCGCGCGTGGCTTCACCCAGGCAGTGATTGCAGCGGGGACAATTTTCATCAACACCACTTGCAACAGCGCAATCAGGCATTTGCTGTTGGGGTGCAGAAACCCGAAGTTGCGCGAGCGACGAAAGCCCTTTGGCAACACATGCTGCATCAGCAGCCACAAGAACGTGGCCCCGCTGACCGTGCGCACAGCGTTCTGGCCGGTCTTGGCGTCGCGGTAGCGAAAGCTGACCTCCCCGTTGTCGCAGCGCACGATGTCTTTCTCCTGGATCACGCCCCGGTACAGATAACGCCCCAGATACACCAGAGCCTTCTCCCCCGTACCCACATGCTTGCAATCCACCACCCACTTCTGGGGCACATCACACGGCAGCACCAAGCCCGCATCGGTGATGGCCTGCAGCAGTTTGGCCCGAAACACTTTGGCCAAGGCGGTGTGATTGAACAGGTAGTGCGTGCCTTGGGTCTGGCTTCGTTTGGTGCGCCATAGGCGTTTGTCCGCATCCAGCGCGCCTGCGGGCATGGCCAGATGCACATGCGGGTGGTAGTCCAGTCGGCGCGAGTGGGTGTGCAAGACCGCCACCGCGCCAGCGCTGCCCTGAAGCTGCCGGTCGTTGTGGCAGAAGGTGTCAAGTGTCTGCCACGCACATTGCACCAACAGGCCATACAACGTGCGCTGGTGGTGCCAGGCCAGGTCTTTTTTTTAGCCCGCAACCCTGCGCCACCTGGCGCAAGGTCCTTTGCACACCACCGCGGTCCAGCGCGGTGATGGCGTTGTGCGCGCCTGCCAAGCCACCGGCGCGGTTGGGAAACAGCAGTTCCGGGTGGCGGTGCAATTGCCAGAACTTGCGCAGCACACCCAGTGTGGCATCGGGCAGGGGCACCAGACGGTCGCGGTTGCCTTTGGAGTCGCGGATGTGCACACGCGAGCGTGCGCCATCGATATCACCCACGCGCAACGCCAGCCCTTCGCTCAGGCGCAGGCCCAGGCTGTACAGTGCAAAGTAGAACACCCGGTAGCTCAGGGTGCGGGTGGCGGCAAACAGGGCCTGCGCCTCCTGGACGGTGACGATGTCGGGCAGGCGCGCCGCCTTGGGCGGCTTGATCAGGTGGGGCATGGCCCAGGGTCTGCGCAGCACGTGGATGGTGTAGAACTTCAGGCCATACAGATTGAGCTTGACCGCGCTCCAGGAGTGTGTCTTGATCAGGTCGCTGAAGTAGTCGATGAGTTGGGGTTCGGACAGGGCGTCAATGTCGTGGGCGAAGTAGTCACCGAGTTGGCGAATGGCGCGGGCGTAGGCGTCGATGGTTTTGGGTTGCAGACCTTTGAGTCGGAGGTGTTTGAGGTGCAGTTGATATTGCCGGTCAAAGTGCGCGCTGGGCGTGACTGCGGGGGAGGCAGGGGCGGTGATGTCCATGGTGCAAGTTCCTCACGATGTGTTGCAAAGTCACGCATCGGAATTGATGGCGTGAACATGCAGAATAGGTCGTGGGGAGGTTGTTGGGGTGCGCTCCGCGTAGCGGCTTCGTCCAACAAGTCAATCGACACGGACACGCAACAAAACGCCGCCGCTTCGCGGCTTATTTTGCGCGCTGTTCATCTCTGACGCTAGCCAGCACGAGGAGCTTCTAATGAGGGGCGTCGCATTGAACATGAATCACAAGGCCAGCGAGCGAGCGATCAAGCTTCAGTTTGTCGATTCGATCGAGAAGCTTCAAGCTGACCTGCTGACGCTCAACGAGTACGTTC
>JAJAZK010000402.1 GCA_026785765.1 Rhodoferax sp.
GCTGTTGCCGTCGGGGCTGTAGGCCACGCTATGGACCGAGCCTTCGTGCCCCTCCAGCGGGCGCAGCAGTTTTCCAGTGGCAGCGTCCCAGAGCCGCACCGTGCCGCCCATGCCCGCGCTGGCCAGGCTGTTGCCGTCGGGGCTGTAGGCCACGCTGTGGACCGAGCCTTCGTGCCCCTCCAGCGTGCGCAGCAGTTTTCCACTGGCGGCGTCCCACAGCCGCACCGATCTGTCATCACCCGCGCTGGCCAGGCAGTTGCCGTCGGGGCTGTAGGCCACGCTCTCGACCAACCCTTGGTGCCCCTCCAGCGTGCGCAGCAGTTTTCCAGTGGCGGCGTCCCACAGCCGCACAGAGTTGTCATCGCCCGCGCTGGCGAGGCTTTTGCCGTCGGGGCTGTAGGCGACCGCAGTCACACGTCCCACGTGGTACGGTTCCGGTGCCAGCGACAGGCCAGCGATGTTGGGGGTGGTCACCGCCGGGTATTCGTCTCGCAGAAATTTATTCAGCCATGCGGTCGCGCCATATAACAGGGCAGCATGAAAATTCGGTTTGCCTTCCACGGCTGTCAAGTCGGCGCAGCGCAAATCGGCGTTGGTGAACTGCGCTTGCGCAATATTCGCGATGTGTAAATTTGCATTGCGCCAGTGTGAGCCTTGGGCCTGGGCTTCGGTGAGCTGCGCGGCAGTGGCAACACAGTCGCTGAAGTCGGCCCCTTGCAAATGGGCTCGCGACAAGTCCGCGCCTGGCAACAGGCAATTGATCAGGTAAGCATTGCGAAGGTTTGCCTGGCCAAGGCGTGCATCCGACAAGTCGGCGCCGTCAAGTTGTGTACCTTGCAAGTCGATCCGGTGGGCACACAGGCCACGGAGATTGAGCTCGCGGAGGTCGGCACCGGCAAGGTTGGCCCGTTCGGGAATCCACCGTGCCATGGATTGAACAAGGTTATCCGTCGGGCGCTGAAAGTCCATCGCGTCGTCTGGAGGCGTTTCCATCCAGGCAAGCCGGTGGCCAACGAACAGGGCGTTCACGCGCGCTGCCATGGGCGCGCTGACGGCGCCTCCTTCAACTGGGCGCAATAGTTGTTGAACCGTATCGCTGAGTGCGGCTCGCCGCGCTTTGGCTGCCACAGGTACCAGGTCATGCACAAAGGCACAGGCCTCGCGCGTCAGGCGCGGGATATTCAGCACCGTTGCCATAACTTCCGCGCTTGCACTGGCGCGCTCAATACGCCGCGCCAGAAAATATTCCAAAAAGCTCCGATGCGAAAACCCGTACATGCCGTCTGGCGTGCGCGACAGGAAGGCGGCGGTGCGCAACTCCACATCCAACTGGTTGGGGTCGAGCTTGCCGCGCAAATCGGGCCGGTCTTTGACCATGGCGAAAAGGTCGCCGTAATGCAACCGGTTGCCCACGCGTTGCCATAACAATAAAGCCAATTCTTCCAGCAGCGTGCGCAGTGTTTCGCTGCTGCTTTGGCGCTCGACCGGTTTGAAGTCGTCGAGCCATTTGTTGGTGTAGACCTGGTACAAGGCGCCGGTGCTCATGGCAGTGCCGGTACTGGCGTGTTGCTGTTTCAGGCTGGGCAGGCTGGCAACAATGATGTCGAGCAACTGTGGCCGGTCGCCCAGTTCCATCATGCCTTGGTCGCGCAAAAACTTGAGTGCCGCGTCGGCTTGATCTTCGCCCAGCCGTTGTACCAAAAACTGGCGAATTTGATCCGGGGTGAAGCTGGCTACGGTGTTGATGGCGCCGTCAAAACGCTGGGTGATGTCTTGCAGGGGCGAGGCGGGAATGCGGTCTTCGTCACCGGAGGCGGCTTTGACCGCATCGCCGTGGTCCTTGAAGAATTGTTCGCGGCAGGTCACCAGCACGCGATTGCCCTGTGGGCTGTCGCCTGCGCTGCCGGTAATGCGCACCAGCATGCGGAACTGCTCCACTACGCTGCGGCCGGCGGCGGCAATGCCCATTTCATCAAAGGCATCGAAAAGCAACACGATGCGGCCACGCTGCACCAGGTGCAGCAACACACGCGGGTCTTTGCGCTGGCCTGTGGCTTGCAGCCAGCGCTCGGCCAGCAACTCCTCCAGAGTTACCTTGTTGGGGAAATCACGCAGGCTGATGCGCAGCGGCACCGGTGCCGTGCTGTCGGTGCGGGCACGTTTGGCCAGCTCGTAGGCGAGTTTCTCGGTGAAGGCGGTCTTGCCGGTTCCGTAGTCGCCGAGTAGTACCCACAAGCGGCTGTCACGGCCATTCGCCCATTCGATGCCGTGGGCCAGCAGGTCGGGGATCCCCGTCTCGGCGGCTTTGTCTTCGGCTCTGCCGGGCTTGGAGTCGGTTTGGCTGTGCTGCGTAACGTAGGACGTCGCCAACGCGGACTGTTCGAAGTCGGCCATCAACTGGAACAGGTATCGGTCAAAGTCAAGCAGGCGGCGCTCAAGGTCTGGCGGTGTCACTGCGGTGATGTTCAGCTCTTTTGCGCTGGTCAATGCGGCTGGCGAGAAACTGTTTGCCACGACCATGCCACGCGCGTTTTGCGCGCGGGCGCCGCTCTTGGTGAGCCAAAGACCCAACAAATCCACGACCTCTTTGGGTACCGCGCCACTGTGGTCTTTGCACTCGACAAAGTACGTCAACGTATCGAGGCCTGAGTCGATGCGCGCGACCAGGTCCACCCGGTCCGGGCCGAGAAGTTGTTCGGATTCGACCGAATAACCCAGCAGGCGCAGCAAATCGGCGGTGCGTTCTTCAAAACGCTTGCCTTGCGCAGTGCGTGTGCTGCGTGGGTCTGATGGGTCACGGTCAAAAATGTCGGGCCTTGCCTCGCGCGCGGCCTGTTCGCTTTGCTCGGATACGAACAAGGTATCTACAAATGCAGCCAGGTCACGGTAGAGCTTTTCGTAGTCTTGGGCGACTTCACGCTCGCTCTGTGTAATGAGCAGGGCTTCGGTGAACGGCAGGTCCGGTTCGTAACGAATCTCGTGAATCGCACCTGGTTCCATTTCGAACGCGTCAGCCCACAATTTGTGTCCCTCGGCCAGCAAGCCGATGTCCAATTGTGGAATCGGTGACGCGACCGGAAACAAGCGCAATTTGGTGTTGCTGCGTCGCACCGTGGGCGACAGGTTGGACAAGGCTTTGTATACCTTGCCCAAGCCATACAGGTTTTGTGCACCATAGCCTCCCACCAGCACGGTGGCGTCGGGTATTGCACCCGCAATCACTGCACCCAAGTCTGTCAAACCGGTGCGCGCGTCGATGAGCACGTGGCGAAAACCGATCGCGCCAAGATGGTCAATTAGCTCGTTGAGCAGGTCACGCCCCGGCGGCGGGCTGCCCGACAAGAGGTGAGCCCAGTCGATGCCGAAATACAAAGCTGCCGCGTCCGCGTCATCGCCGTGCGCGGGCAAGATCGACAGATTGGTAAAGGGCGTGCCGCGAAGTAGCTTGTCGAACGCTTTCAGGTCTTGCGGCCCCGGCGGACGGGCCTTGTTTTTTTGCCACGTGAGCAACCAATCGAAAAAACCGGTCTTGATGGTGCCCGCACTGCGAAGCGCGTTGATGCGGTGCAAGCCAGGGGCTTCGACGTCGAGGTCCCAAATCAGCGTCTTGCCTTGGCGTGCCAGCGCCACGGCCATATTGGCAGCCAGCACGGTGCGACCAACGCCACCTTTATAGCTGTAGAAACTGATGACTGCAGGGCGCATGGCTGCGAGTTAAGCGACCTTGCGAAGCCCGAATACATCGACGCCAATGTGTCTGATCGGCGTACTGCCTTCCGTTTGCGTAGGTTTTACGGGCGCAAGGGTTGCTGTGTTTGGCCCAAGCTGAATCCAGCTTTCCTTGCCACGCCGATTACGGGTAACCTTGCCCTGCGACTCCAGCACGCCCAACACCTGGCTGATGCGGCCGGCACTCAGCGAGAGATAGGTGATCAGGTCGGACTGCTGAAGGCGTCCGTCGTCCGCAGCTACGATCCTTTGCAATATCTTTTCTTCGTGCAACAGCTTCGCGGGCTGCGCCCCGGCATTGGCCTGCAAGGTGCGGCGTTTGCCTTCAAGCAGGTCGCCAAATGCTTTCCATCGCTGACCCAGCGCCTGTGCCTCCAAAGTGTCGGGTGCCAGGCGTCGTGCCAGCTTGCAAAGCTGTTGCAGCTCCAGCGTACCTTCGGGATCGAGTGGTCTTGACAGCAGCGTCAGAACCCAATGGTTCAAGCACACCTCCAAAGCCGCCATTTGCGACTTGCCCAAGGCCTCCAGCGCCTTCAGCGCCGCGAGCGCCTCGGCCGGTTCGGATTGCTCTGCTAATTCAAGAGGGTGACGGTCAAACCAAGACATGATTAAATCGATATAAATCGTTGAAACTCTAAGTTTATAACACTTTAACCAAATTAGAAGTGGAATCCTCTTTGGGGCGAAATTATTTCACACGCGTCAGGGTGGGTTGGCTTTTCGAGGTGGCTGGGCGCGGTTGTACACGCAGTGGAAACCGGACTAGCCCGCCGCTGGCGTCGACGGTCGATGGGTCTTTGGAGCCTGCAGCGTGGCCAAAGCCTGGCAAATGTGGCGGCGGTACGCCCGCTTGTGCCATCGCAGTGTTTTGGGTCTGCGCGACAACCGTATTGGTACCAACGCTTACTGTGGCAAGGACTTGGGCGCGGTTTTTGTGGGCTTTCAAGGTCGTGTCGTCTCCGTAGCTGGGAACAAATGCCCAGTCGACGGGTAGCTCGGTCAAAAGCGTACGTACCGTGGGATGCTCGTCCATGAAGTCTTTGCAAATCAACACACTCATGCACCCAAGCGGCGTGACCAACACATGCAAGGCATTGCCCAAATCGACGTTCTCCGCGCCCTTGTCGAGATCTCCGAAGATGCGCAGTTTGCGGTGGGCGAAGAGGACTTCGCCCGTACCGTCGTAGACCGGCGCAGTGTTGTAAGCGACGTGAGATTGATCGGCCGGCACGGGTTCATGAAAGCTGCCCGCCACGACGAGCCAGAGCGTCGTCGGTTCGCGTCGCAGCAGGTACTCTTCAAGAGCGCGTCTGTGTTGCAGGTCGATGGTGAATTCAGGAAATACCAAAACATGCGCGCCTGTTTGCACGGCGGCCTCGACGGCTTCAAGCATGGATTGTTGTCGAACGTCTGGGGGATCGATGTGGGTGGTGCGCCAGTTGCGGCCGGTGCCTTGTTCGCGGCTCCACTGGACATCTGCGTCATCCGTGAAATGCGCAATCCAAACCGTCAGTTCACCTGCCGCTTGGTCGCGCAGGGCGGCGAGTGCGGCATCGAGCGAGCCCTCACTGACGCTGACGGAAACGTTGATGCCATGCACCGTCACGCAGGGGAGTACGGCGTGATGTCGAAACCATGTCTGCAGGTTACCGACCTGTTTTGCCAGCGACACTTCGCGCCGTGCCTGTAAAGCGACTGGAACCAACCAATAGTTTCGACCCGCTTCCTTGAAGGCGAGGTCCGAGTTGCGGCAGTGGGCGGCATCCAGTCCCGGCGCTCGATGCAGCGCCGCAAATTCATCCAGGGCACGAATAAGCGCCAGCGGTGCCGCCAGAATCTCGGCAGTTGTTATTGTTTGCTCGTTTTGGAGGCCGATCAGGAAATGCGCGACGGCGGCGTCAAATGTGGCATCGTTCCCGCGCGCTTGCTCCCATTCGTTTAGAGCCGGTGTGTGCGATCCGATTACCCATAGCCGAACCAAGGCTTGCCTGAAATGGCTCCCGGCGAGAAGCGTTGCTACACGCTCCATGGCCTGGCGGTGCTGCGTTTTTTTTCCAGGAGGCAATCGGCACCCCGGTGCAGTCGGCGCCTTACCAGGCCGGGGCCAGCTCGGCAAAGCCGCGCGGCGCGGTTTGTGCATCGTCGAAGCTCACCAGTTCCCAGGCGTCTTTGCGCGACAGCAGTTCGCGCGCCAGGCGGTTGTTGAGCTCGTGACCGGAGCGAAACGCGCTGTACGCCGCCAGCAGGGGTTTGCCCAGCATGTACATGTCGCCCATGGCGTCGAGAATCTTGTGCTTGACGAACTCGTCGTCGTAGCGCAGCCCGTCGGAGTTCAGGATCTTGTAGTCGTCCATCACGATTGCATTGTCCAGGCCACCGCCAAGCGCCAGCCCGTTGACCCGCATCGTCTCGACATCGCGGGTGAAGCCAAAAGTGCGGGCGCGTGCAATGTAGCGCGAGTAGGTATGTACGCCCATATCAAACTCCACGCGTTGCCCGGTGGAGTCCACTGCCGGATGGTCAAACACGATCTCGAAACTGAGTTTGTAACCATGGTATGGCTCCAGGCGCGCCCATTTGGCGTCGCCGTCCTGGCCTGAAGTGACCTGCACCACCTGCTTGACGCGGATGAACTGACGTGCGGCGTTCTGCCACTCGATACCGGCACTTTGCAGCAGGAACACAAACGAGGCCGCCGACCCATCGAGGATCGGCACCTCTTCGGCGGTGATATCCACAATCAGGTTGTCGATGCCCAGCCCGGCGCAGGCGGACATCAGGTGCTCGACGGTGGCAACCTTGGCGACGCCACTGGAGGCGGTCGTGGCCATGCGCGTGTCTGACACCGCGCCCGCCGACATGACGATCTCCACCGGCGCGGCCAGATCCGTACGCCGGAACACGATACCGGTGTCTGGCGCTGCCGGCCGCAGGGTGATTTCCACCCGTTGCCCGCTGTGCAGACCGACTCCAACCGCGCGCGTCAGGGATTTGAGGGTTCTTTGCCGGACCATTCGCCGATTGTAGGAACTCGGACCCTTCAATCCGCCTGCTTGCGCAGGAAGGCCGGAATCTCGTAGTCGTCCATGCCCCCGCTGGACAAAGCGTCCACCCTGGCCGCTGCGTTGGTGCGATTGCGCCAGACCGCTGGTGTATCCATGTTGCCATGCGACGGCTGCACTGCCGCTATACCCTGGCCGCCTGCCGCCCCGAGCGCGCCCTGGACCTGGTTGGTCAGTGTGGGAACATGGAACGGCATGTTGTCGGTCCCGGTGCGCAGCACCTGCAACGGTGGCGCATTACGGCGCTGCCCCTGTCGGCTCAAGCCGGTGGCGACCACGGTGACGCGGATCTCGTCGCCCAGGCTGTCGTCGTACGCGGTGCCGTAGATCACCAATGCATCAGGCGAGGCAAAGGCGCGGATGGTGTTCATCGCCAGCTTGGACTCGCTGAGTTTGAGCGAACCCTTGCTTGCCGTGATCAGCACCAGCACACCCTTGGCGCCGGACAGGTCGACACCTTCCAGCAGCGGGCAGGCGACCGCCTGTTCGGCCGCAATACGGGCGCGGTCCGGGCCGCCGGATGTTGCGGTGCCCATCATTGCCTTGCCGGGCTCACCCATCACCGTGCGTACGTCCTCGAAGTCGACGTTCATGTGCGCCGGCACATTGATGATTTCGGCGATACCGCCGACCGCGTTCTTGAGCACGTCGTTGGCATGGGCGAAGGCTTCGTCCTGGGTGATGTCGTCGCCGAGCACCTCTTCGAGCTTCTCGTTGAGCACGACGATCAGCGAGTCGACGTTGACTTCAAGTTCAGCCAGCCCGGTGTCGGCAATACTCATGCGTCGCCCGCCTTCGAAGTCGAATGGTTTGGTGACCACACCCACCGTCAGGATGCCCATCTCGCGTGCCACGCGGGCGATCACTGGCGCCGCGCCGGTACCAGTGCCGCCGCCCATGCCCGCAGTGATGAACAACATGTGGGCTCCGTCGATGGCGGCACGGATCTCTTCCACCGCCTGCTCCGCCGCATCCCGGCCCTTGTCAGGTTTGCTGCCAGCGCCCAGCCCGGTGTGGCCGAGCTGAATCGTCTTGTGTGCCGAGCTGCGGCTCAGCGCCTGTGCGTCGGTATTGGCGCAGATGAACTCCACACCACCGACGTTGCAGCCGATCATGTGCTCCACCGCGTTGCCGCCGCCACCGCCCACACCAATGACCTTGATCTGGGTACCGAGGTTGAAGGCGTGTTCTTCGATCATTTCAATGCTCATGTTTCTCTCCAAATAATTGCAGTTGCCGAATGTTTTGTATGTCGAGTTGTCCGTGTCGCAGCCTATTCCGGCGGCCCTGCGCATGGCCAGCGGCGGTGCGGACTGCCACGCGCCAGCCAGGACTTGCCAAAACCCATGCGGTTGCGGTGGCCACAAGGGCCGGGGCACAAGTGTTTTTTCATCAGAAGTTCCCCACGAACCAGTCCTTGACCTGGCCGAATGCGGTTTTCATGGACCCGTTTTTCTGTGCCACCTTGTAGCCGCGCTGGCGTGCCAGCCGGGCCTCCTCGAGCAGGCCCATGACGGTGGATGCACGCGCGTGCGCGACCATGTCCGCCAGCGCGCTGGAGTACTTTGGTATGCCACGGCGCACTGGCTTGAGGAAGATGTCTTCGCCCAGCTCCACCATGCCGGGCATCACGCAGCTGCCACCGGTGAGCACGATGCCGCTGGAGAGCACCTCTTCGTAGCCGGATTCGCGGATCACCTGGTGTACCAGCGCGAATATCTCCTCGACCCGGGGTTCGATCACACCGGCCAGCGCCTGGCGGCTGAGCAGGCGTGGGCCCCGGTCGCCCAGTCCTGGCACCTCGACCTGGGTCTCGGCATCGGTGAGTAATTGTTTGGCGTAGCCACTTTCGACCTTGATGTCTTCCGCGTCCTTGGTGGGGGTACGCAGCGCCATCGCAATGTCGCTGGTGATCAGGTCACCGGCGATGGGAATCACCGACGTGTGGCGGATTGCTCCGTTGGTGAAAATCGCCACATCCGTGGTTCCCGCGCCGATGTCCACCAGCGCCACGCCGAGTTCGCGTTCGTCGTCGGTCAGTACCGCCAGACTGGACGCCAGCGGATTGAGCATCAGGTGTTCCACTTCGAGCCCGCAGCGGCGCACGCACTTGATGATGTTCTCCGCTGCGCTCCTGGCGCCAGTCACAATGTGCACTTTGGCTTCGAGCCGGATGCCGCTCATGCCGATCGGCTGCTTGACATCCTGTCCGTCGATGATGAACTCCTGCGGCTCCACCAGCAACAGCTGCTGGTCGGTCGAGATGTTGATGGCCTTGGCGGTTTCCACCACCCGCGCCACGTCGGCCTGGGTGACCTCGCGATCCTTCACCGCCACCATGCCGCTGGAGTTGATGCCGCGAATGTGGCTGCCGGTGATGCCGGTGTAGACGCGCGTGATCTTGCAGTCGGCCATGAGCTCGGCTTCCTTGAGCGCGAGCTGGATGCTCTGCACCGTGGCGTCGATATTCACCACGACCCCGCGCTTGAGCCCGTTGCTGTGCGCCACCCCGAGTCCGGCGAGCTTGAGTTCGCCCCCGGGCAACACCTCGGCCACCACCACCATCACTTTGGCAGTGCCGATGTCCAGTCCTACGACCAGGTCCTTGTATTCTTTAGCCATGAGTCCACCTGTTGCCAGTACCAGTCTGTTCTTGCCGTGTCATTTCTTCTTCCCGTCCACCACCGTCGTGCGGACGCCGCGCAGCCGCATTGCGTAGCCGTCGGCGTGGCGCAGATCGGCGGTCTCCACGGAATCCGGTCGGCGCTGGTAACGCGCTGTCACCTGGGTCAGCGTCTTCAGGAAGCGGTCGATGCGCGCGCTGACCTCGTCGTCGCTGCCGCGCCCGATTTCGATCACAGCGCCGCTGTCGAGGCGGGCGATCCAGCTGCCGCGGCCACTCAGATCGAGCTGGTCCAGCGACAGGTCGAGCAGGTCGAACATGGGCTGCAGCCGACGGTACATGGCGAGCACCTGCGGTTCCTGGCCAGGTGGACCACCCAGGCGCGGGAGGTCCTGGTGTTCCACCTCGCCCGCGTTGGCCTCGAACACCTCGGCCTGGGCGTTGAGCAGACGCGACTCGCTTTCGGGGCCCCAGAGAGCGACAGCCTGGTGCTCCTGCAGCACCACCTTGAGCCGGTTCGGGAACTCGCGCCTCACGACCGCCCGGCGCACCCAGGGAACGGCCTCGAAGGCCTGCTGGGCGCGTGCCAGGTCGAGGGTGAGGAAACTCCCGCCCAGTTTGGGTACGACATTGGCGCGCAGGGTCAATGCGTTGCTGTGGGTGGTGTCGCCAGTTACGGTGATGGCAGTGATTGCGAACAGGCCGTGGTTCGCGGCTGCTACCGCCAGCGCCGCCAGCGTGGCCAGCGCAAAGGCGGTCAGCAGCGCGGCTGCCGTGGCATTCATCAGGCGCACATCGAACGGGATCGGCAGGGCCGCGTTCACCGTGTCGCTCCCGCAGGCGGATTGTCCAGACTGGCCATGCCGAGCAACTGCACACACAGCGCCTCGTAACTCAGCCCCGCTGCGCGCGCCGACATCGGCACCAACGAGTGGCTGGTCATGCCCGGCGAGGTGTTGATCTCCAGCAGGTAAGGTGCGCGGGTGCGGGCGTCGACCATCGCGTCCACGCGGCCCCAGCCGCGGCAGCCCAGCGTCCGGTAGGCCTTGAGCGCGATCTGCTGGATCGCCTCTTCCTCGCCGGTGGGCAGACCACAGGGGACGGTGTATTGGGTTACGTTGTTGAAGTACTTGTTCTGGTAGTCGTAGTTGTCTTCGGGCGCGACGATGCGGATCACTGGCAGTGCGCGGGCGCTGTCGCCGCTGCCCAGCACCGGACAGGTGACCTCGTCGCCGACGATGCATTCCTCGCACAGGATGTCTGCGTCCAGCGCGCCGGCCTGTTCCAGCGCCCGCTGGACTTCGGAATAGCCCTTGACCTTGCTGACTCCGATGGACGAACCCTCGCGCGACGGCTTCACAATCATCGGCAGGCCCAGCGCATCCGGCAGTTCGATGGCCTCACGCGCAGTGAAGGAGCCGCGCCGCAGCAACCGGTAACGCGGCGTTGGAAGCCCTTCGGCGATCCAGACCCGTTTCGTCATTACCTTGTCGATGGCGATGCTGGAGGCCATGACGCCCGAACCGGTATAGGGAATGCCGAGCAGTTCCAGTGCGCCCTGTACCGTGCCGTCTTCACCGAACCGCCCATGCAAGGCAATGAAACAGCGTGCAAAACCTTCGCGGCGCAATTCCACCAGATCGCGCTTTGCCGGGTCAAACGCATGGGCGTCCACAGCGCTGGCGCACAAGGCCTGCAACACGCCGTTGCCCGACATCAGGGATATCTCGCGCTCGGCGGAAGCCCCGCCCATGAGAACCGCCACCTTCCCGAAATGTGCCATGCTGTTGCTCATGCCACTGCCCTCGCGCGAGCCAGATCAAGCACCTGTGCCGGTACCGCGCCGATCGATCCAGCGCCCATGCACAACACCACATCGCCAGCACGTGCCAGGTCGACGATGGTGTGGGCCATGGCGCTGATGTCGGCCACGAACACCGGCTCGACCCGTCCGGCAACCCGCAGTGCGCGCGCCAGGGCGCGACCGTCCGCCGCAGCAACGGGTGCTTCGCCCGCGGCATACACTTCGCCCAGCAAGACCAGATCAGATTGGCCGATGACACGCACGAAGTCGTCAAAACAGTCGCGCGTGCGGCTGTACCGGTGCGGCTGGAATACCAGTACGAGACGGCAGCCCGGATAGGCGCCACGCGCCGCCTCCATGGTGGCTGCGATCTCCACCGGGTGGTGGCCATAGTCCTCGATCAGTGTGAAGTGACCGCCGCTTCGCGCCGCCACTGCACCGTGCTGCTGGAAGCGCCGTCCAACTCCCTTGAATTCCGCCAGCGCCGTCAGCACGGCGGTATCGGGCAGGTTCAAGGCAGTGGCGACACCGATCGCCGACAGCGCATTGAGCACATTGTGGCGCCCGGCCAGGTTCAGCCGCACGGCTAGATCGGGTCGCTGCACACCGTTGCGGCGTTGCACGGAAAAGTGCATCTGTGTGCCTTCTGCGCGCACCTGAATGGCCCGGATCTGCGCGTCTTCGGCGAAGCCGTAACTGATCACCGGACGGGATACCCGGGGCAGGATGTCGCGTAGTCCCGGGTCGTCGGTGCACAGGATCGCAGCGCCATAAAACGGCATGCGGTGCAGGAAGGCTACAAAGGCGGCCTTCAGGCGGTCGAAGTCGTGCGCGTAGGTCTCCATGTGGTCGGCGTCGATGTTGGTCACCACGGCCATCACCGGCAAAAGGTCGAGAAACGAGGCGTCGGACTCATCGGCCTCCACCACAATGTAGTCACCCCGGCCGAGCCGAGCATTGGCGCCGGCGCTGTTGAGCCGCCCGCCGATGACGAAGGTCGGGTCCAGCCCCGCCGCAGCCAGGACGCTGGCCACCAGGCTGGTGGTGGTGGTCTTGCCATGGGTGCCGGCAATCGCAATGCCCTGTTTCATGCGCATCAGCTCGGCCAGCATCATCGCCCTGGGCACCACCGGAATACGTTTGCGTCTGGCCTCGACGACCTCCGGGTTGTCGCAGCGCACCGCGCTGGACGTAACCACTGCGTCGGCATCCTGCACATGGGACGCGTCGTGTCCGATGTGTACGCGAATCCCAAGAGCTGCGAGCCGCGCCACGGTGGCGCTGGCTTGCAGGTCGGAGCCGGAGACTTGGTAGCCCTGGTTTTGCAGCACCTCGGCGATGCCACACATGCCCGCGCCGCCTATTCCGACGAAGTGAATGCGCCGCACAGCGTGTTTCATGCGCCCGCCGTCAGTTCTTCGCAGGCCGCCACGATTTCCTGTACGGCTCCGGTTTTTGCCAGACTGCGGGCCTTGTCGGCTCGCGCCAGCAGCGCCGCGCGGTCGGTCTGCTGGATGAACCGGGCCAGGCCATCGGGTGTCAGTTCGGACTGCGGCATCAACCAGGCTGCGCCCTGGTCGGCCAGGAAACGTGCATTGCCAGTCTGGTGGTCGTCCACCGCAGACGGCAACGGGATCAGCAGGGCGGCGACGCCCAGCGCTGCCAGTTCGGTGACGGTGCTGGCGCCAGCGCGGCAGATCACCAGGTCGGCGTCGGCCAGTGCGCCTGCCGTGTCGTCGATGAACGGCGTCAGGTAGGCCTGCACGCCGAAGGCGGCGTAGGCCTCCTGCAAAGCGCCGATCTGGCCCGCTCCGCCCTGGTGTGTCACCAGCGGCCGATGTTCCGGTGCCAGCGCGGCCAGCGCGCGTGGCACGGTTTCGTTCAGTACCCGGGCGCCCAAGCTGCCACCGAGCACCAGCAAGCGCAGCGTTCCGCTACGCTGCGCAAAACGCTGCGTCGGCTCGGGCTGCCCGAGGAAACTGCGGCGCAGCGGATTGCCGACCCAGCGTGCCTTGCCCAGCACCCCCGGAAACGCAGTAAAGACGCGGTCTGCCACACCGGCCAGCACGCGATTGGCCATGCCCGCCACCGAGTTCTGTTCGTGCAGGATCAGTGGTTTGCCCAGCAGCACGCCCATCATGCCGGCCGGGAAAGTGATGTATCCACCCAGGCCAACGACCACGTCCGGGCGCACCCGGCGCAGCACCCGGATGCTTTGCCAGAAGGCACGCAGCAGCCGCAACGGCAGCAGCGCCAGTGTGAGTGGTCCTTTGCCGCGCACTCCGCCAAAGTCAAGCGCTTCGAACGCAAACCCGTGGGGCGGGACGAGCTGGCTTTCCATGCTGGGCTTGGTGGCGCTGCCGCGGCCTCCGAGCCAGCATACGGACCAGCCACGCTCGCGCAGCGCCAGTGCCACTGCCAGGCCCGGGAAGATATGCCCGCCAGTGCCACCAGCCATCACCAGCGCCCGGCGGCTCACTGGAAGGCCTCCGCGCAGCGCGTTGCGGCGCCATGAGCCTTGGGAGCGGCCCGGCGGCTCATCGCCTCCCCCCGTGCATGAGCTGACGGCTTTCGATGTCGACGCGCAACACGACTGCGATGGCGATGAGGTTGATCAGGATGGCGGAGCCGCCGTAACTCATCAGGGGCAGCGTCAGGCCCTTGGTCGGAAGTGCCCCCAGGTTCACACCCATGTTGATGAAGGCCTGAAATCCCATCCAGATTCCAACGCCTTGGGCTACCAGGCCGGCGAAGATCCGGTCCAGTGCAATCGCCTGGCGTCCAATGTGGATCATGCGCCGCGTCATCCATAGAAACAGGCAGATCACACACAACACCCCGATCAGGCCGAACTCCTCGCCGATGACGGCTAGCAGGAAGTCGGTGTGTGCCTCGGGTAACCAGTGCAATTTTTCCACGCTGCCACCAAGCCCGACGCCAAAAATCTCGCCGCGCCCGATGGCGATCAGTGCGTGTGACAACTGGTAGCCTTTGCCAAGGGCGTGTTTTTCGCTCCACGGGTCGAGGTAGGCAAAAATGCGCTCGCGTCGCCAGTCACTCAGCGCGATCATCAGGCCGAACGCAATCACCAGAATCGCGGCGATCAGGAAGAACATGCGCGCGTTGACGCCGCCCAGGAACAGGATCCCCATGGCGATTACTGCAATCACCATGAAGGCTCCCATGTCCGGTTCTGCAAGCAGCAGCAGGCCGACCACGGCGACCGCCACCGCCATCGGCAGGACAGCGCGGAAGAACCGTTCCTTCACCTCCATCTTGCGCACCATGTAGTCGCAGGCATACAGCAGCACGGCAAACTTGGCCAGTTCGGAAGGTTGAAACGTGAACGGTCCCAGCACCAGCCAGCGCCGTGCGCCGTTCACTCCTTTGCCGACTCCCGGGATCAACACCGCGATCAACAGCACCAGCGACGCCACAAATAGCCAGGGCGCGAGTTTCTCCCAGGTGGCAACTGGAATCTGGAAGGCGATCAGCGCCGCCACAAACGAGACTGCCAGCCACATCGCGTGGCGCACCAGGAAATGGGTATGCGCGTAGCGCGCGAATTTCGGGTTGTCAGGCATGGCGATGGACGCCGAGTAGACCATCACCAGGCCGAACGCCAGCAATGCCACGGTCACCCACACCAGGTTCTGGTCAAAACTCGCCAGTCGCATCGACGGCGCCGATATTCCGCCGCTGCGGCGCGATCCGCCCAGGCGCACCGGCAAGCGCTCGGGCGCGGCCGCCAGCAGTCCCGCAAGCCAGCCGCCGAAGCCTTTGATTCCCTGTGCGCTCACGGGCGCACCTTCGCCCGACGGCTGCGGTAGCGAGCGCCTTGGGAGCGGCCCGGCGGCGCCTATTGGAGTACCTTCGCCTGACGGCTGCGGTAGCGGGGGGCCTGGGGGGGGGCCGGCCGGGCCGGAGAGAGGACCCAAGCCGGGCCGGGGCGGGGGGCGGGGGGCGGGGGCGGCCCGGCCGCCGGCCGGGGCCCCCCCCCCCCGCCGCTCCAGGCCTGAGCCCTGGCCCCCGAACAC
>JAJAZK010000403.1 GCA_026785765.1 Rhodoferax sp.
TAGCAAAGCGGTTATGCACCGGATTGCAAATCCGAGCAGCCCGGTTCGACTCCGGGTCGCGCCTCCAGTCCCCCGAGTTGTGCAGGTGCGTGCCAACCCCGATGCCGCACGGGCTCTGGCACCCCCGCAGTTTTTCACTGACAATGCCTGCAGCCGCCCGGGTGGTGAAATAGGTAGACACATCGGACTTAAAATCCGCCGCTTCCCTGCATAAGGGGCGTACCGGTTCGATTCCGGTCCCGGGCACCACTACACTTCAATTCCATGGCACGCACCAACGCACCTTTCGAGATTCATGTCCATGGGGACGTGCCGCTGCGCGCGGCAGTCCAGTTTGAGCAGATTCAGGATGCCTTGAAACCCTTGTGGAAGTACGCGGGAGCGCGTTCCCTCGCCGATGGCGCCAAGAGTTCATACGAAGACGAGCCAGGCATCAAATTCGATGCCCCGCAACATCTGTTGCAGCTGTGCTGGACGGTCGCCGGAGACGAGGACTTTCGCCAGTCGCTGGACGAGATGTGCATTAATCTGAATGAGATCGCCGAAACCGGTGCGGCCATTGAAGTGAGCTTTTACGACACCGAGTACGATGACGAAGAAGACGACGAATGGGCCGAGTCACGCGATGATTTCGCCATGTTGTTCGTTGGCCCGAATCCAGCGGCCATCATGCAGGTTCAGCGCGATTTGCTGGTGCAGGACATTGTCGGGATGATGGAGCGCCATTTCGATGGATCGGAGTTGTCGGGTGTGGTGGCAGAAGTCGACAAGCTGTTCGCGCAGCGTTTTGATGCCCTGGCAAGTTCGCTTGAAATCGGCAAACGGCCGCGCGGCAGCGGCGGCGGCCATGGTTCGTCGGGCCACGGCGGCGGGCGCAAGCCGCGGCACCTGCATTGACCTCCACCCGCGTGTTGCCCTTTTCAGGATGCAGAACGCACAGGATTGATCGCTGACTATGGCCTCAGCCCCAGCCACCGCACCGGAAGGGACACGGCCTGCATCGGGTCGCCCGGAGAAGTTGCGTCTCGGCGACGTTCTGGTACAGCAGCGCCTGATTTCGCAGGAACAGTTGCAGCAAACCCTGGAGCTGCAACGCCAGACCGGCAAGAAAACCGGGCGCTTGCTGATTGAGAGCGGAATCATCACCGACGAGTTGCTGGCCAACGGACTGGCGCGGCAACTCCGCATTCCGTTTGTCAATCTCAAGACCTTTCCGTTCCGCGCCGACGTTGTCAAGTTGCTGCCGGAATCTGCCGCGCGGCGCTTTCGTGCACTCGTGCTGGAGGACAAGGGCGACAGCCTGCTGGTCGCGCTGGCAGATCCGCTCGATCTGTCGGCCTACGACGAGCTGACACGGCTGCTCAAGCGCAACATCGGCATCGCTGCGGTGCCGGAGAGCCAACTGCCGCTGGCGCTGGACCGCCTGTACCGCCGCACCGAGGAAATCAGTGGTCTGGCGCGTGCCCTGGAAAAAGACCTGGGCGACGCGGTCGATTTCGGCGAACTCACGGCCAATGCCGGCCTGGAGGGTGCGCCGGTGGTGCGCCTGCTGCAGTCCATGTTCGAGGACGCCACCCAGGTTGGTGCGTCCGACGTGCACATCGAGCCGCAGGAGACCGGCCTGCAGATTCGCGTGCGCGTAGACGGTGTGCTGCAAATGCAGACCGAGGCCGACAAGCGCGTCGGCCCGCCATTGGCACAACGGCTCAAGTTGATGGCGGGCCTCGACATTTCTGAAAAGCGCCTGCCTCAGGATGGCCGTTTCAGTGTGCGTTTGAAAGACACCACCATCGACGTGCGGCTGTCGACCCTGCCCACCAACTACGGCGAGTCGGTGGTGATGCGTTTGCTCAACCAGGGTGGCGGCATGCGCCGCCTCGATGCTATCGGCATGCCGGCCGACATGCTGGCACGGTTCCGTGAAATCCTGGGGCGCAGTTCCGGGCTGGTGCTGGTGACCGGACCTACCGGTTCCGGCAAGACATCCACCCTCTATGCAGCCCTGGCCGAGATCAATACGGCCGAGCTCAAGGTGATCACGGTCGAGGACCCGGTCGAATACCGCCTGCCCGGTCTGTCGCAGGTGCAGGTGAACGACAAGATCGAACTGACATTCGCCCGCGTTTTGCGCGCCTGCCTGCGCCAGGACCCGGACGTGATTCTGGTGGGCGAGATGCGCGACGCCGAGACGGCAGAGATTGGTTTGCGGGCGGCCATCACCGGGCATCTGGTGCTGTCCACGCTGCATACCCGGGATGCCGTGAGCACGCCGTTTCGCTTGCTCGATATGGGTGTGCCCCCCTTCATGGTGGGGACTTCGTTGCAGGCGGTGATTGCGCAACGCCTGGTGCGCTTGAACTGCGACTCCTGCGCCGAGCCGCACGAGCCCACCCCCCAAGAGCAGGCATGGCTGACGTCAATGGCGCCCGCTGGCGAAACCATCGTGGCCAAACGCGGGCGCGGTTGTTCGGCCTGCAACGGCACCGGATACGCGGGGCGCCAAGGCGTTTACGAGTTACTCGAGATGGATGCCGCCTTGACCGCCGCCGCTACCCGCAGCGACCCGTCTTCCTTTCTGGCGGCAGGGCGCGCGCGCATGCAAGGCAAGACCATTTCGCACCACGCGCTCGACCTGGTGCGGCAAGGCCGCACCTCAATTGCCGAAGCGCTGCGCGTCGGGCAGGACATCGACCCGGCAGACTGAACCAATATGGCAACCTTTGCCTGGCGCGGGCGCAACGGACGCGGTGAACTGGTGCAAGGCCAGCTGGAAGCGGCAGGCGAGGGCGCCGTCGCCGACCAGCTGGTCACGATGGGGGTAGCACCGGTCCATATCGAGATCGCCACCGCGGACAGCGGCAGCGCATCGTCTGACTGGTGGGTGCGCCTCAACCGCAAGGCGATCGTGGTGGAAGACATCCTGGTGTTCTCGCGCCAGATGTACACCCTCAACAAGGCCGGCGTGCCGATTTTGCGCGCCTTCGCAGGCCTGCAGGCGTCCGCCACCAAGCCGGCCATGGTCGAGATGCTGCAGGACATCCGCAGCAGCCTGGACCAGGGGCGTGAGTTGTCGGTGGCGCTGGCCCGCCACATCGTACATTTCGGAGCCTTCTACATCTCCATGATCCGGGTCGGAGAAATGACCGGCCGGCTGACGGAGGTGTTCCTGCGCCTGAACGAGCACCTGGAGTTCGAGCGCGACGTGCGCGAACGCATCAAGCAGGCCTTGCGTTACCCGGCCTTTGTGATGATCGCGATGGCGATTGCGGTGGTCATCATCAACGTCTTTGTCATTCCCGTGTTCGCCAAGGTGTTTGCCGGTTTCAACGCCGAGTTGCCGATCATCACGCGTGGCCTGATCGGGTTTTCGGCATGGATGCTCGCCTGGTGGCCTTTGCTGCTGGCTGGACTGGTCGGGGGTGCGGTTCTGCTGCGCGGTTACCTGCGTACGCCAACCGGTCGCTACCGCTGGGACAGTCGCAAGCTCAAGTTGCCCATCGTTGGCGATATCGTGCTGAAGGCGACTTTGGCACGGTTTGCACGCAGTTTTGCGCTTTCGAGCCAGAGCGGCGTACCGTTGGTCCAGGCGCTCACCGTTGTGGCGCAGACGGTGGACAACGCTTATATCGGTGCCCGCATCGAGCAGATGCGCGACGGGATTGAGCGTGGTGAAAGCATTTCGCGCTGTGCTGCCGCAACCGGTGTCTTTACCCCCGTGGTGCTGCAGATGATCGCAGTCGGTGAAGAAACCGGAGCGCTCGATTCGCTGCTGTTCGAGATTGCAGGCATGTACGAACGCGAGACCGACTACAACATCAAAGGCCTGTCTACAGCAATCGAACCGATCTTGCTGGCAGTGATCGCGGTGCTGGTTCTAGTGCTGGCCTTGGGCGTTTTCCTGCCACTGTGGAGCATGGGACAGGCGGCAATGGGAAAAGGGGGCGGCTAATTGGCGACGGCCCACCTGCCGGCGTTGGGCCGCGCCAACCTTAACCGGCGCGTGATCGAGTGGGGCATCATGGGCGCAATCGTTCTGACCCTGATCGTGGTCCTGCTGCGCGAAGTCCGATTTGTGCAGGGGCAGGCGGAACTGGCTTCTGTCAGATCGACTTTGGGAGCGTTGCGCATGGCCGCGACGCTGGACCATATTCGCAAGGGCGCCACAGGCCTGAGTCAACCTGTTGCTAACGCACAACGAAATCCCTTTCTCATTTTGCTGCAGCGACCGGGCGATTACCTTGGCGAATTGACCTTGCAGCAGTCCCTCGGCGGGCCTTCCGGATGGTTCTTTGAGCCTGTGTGTTCCTGTGTGGGTTACACGCCAACCGACGCGCGCTGGTTGTCGCCCATCCTGGGGGCGCCGGTGCTGTTGTTCCGGGTATCGGTCGGCGCTGGCCCACCGCAGCTTGATGCAATGGGGGAATACCGGTGGCAAGGCGAAGTGATCCGGTGACACCGCCCGGCCCTGCGCCGACGGTTGGCCCGAAAGTCCAAATAAGCCATGCACTTGGCGTACAAACTTCATGTTTAAACGGTAGCGTTTGGCCTAAAATAAAATTGACAGTCTGCGTTCCTCGGCAGTCAGCCTGAGCGTTCGGACACTACGTAAACCAACTTCCCTTGAACAGGATACACATGAAGCAGCTGCAGCGCGGATTTACCTTGATTGAACTGGTGATGGTGATCGTGATCCTTGGCGTTCTGGCAGCGGTGGCAATCCCAAAGTTTGTCGACCTCGGTGACGACGCCAAAGTCGCGGCCGCAAAAGGCATTGCAGGTGGGCTGGCATCGGCATCGGCAATCAACTACGCCGGTTGTTCCGTCATGAACAACGTGGTCACTGCGAACAAATGTGTTGCAGTTGGCACTGCGTGCAGCGGCTACGCAAATCTGCTGCAGGGGGCGCCGACTGGCCTTACCTATAGTGGCACGGCGCCGGGTACCACGAACGGCGCCACCAACACCTGTACGGTGACCAAAGACGGCAAGTCCGAGAACTTCGCCGCAATTGCTGCTGGAAATTAGTCCGGCCGGGCTTGCCTGGCAGCTTGGGTCGCCGAGGTCAACCCGGGACTTTTGGCGAATTCAGGCGCAATGGCGGACGTCATCGTCCGGGTGGCGGCCAAACAATGGGCCAGCAAGACAGCTTATGCCAAAGTGCACGAACGGTTTCACACTGATCGAGCTCATCATGGTTCTGACCCTGGTTGGAACACTGGCCGTGGTTGTGGGCCCCAGGATTTTTGCCACGGACGGCTTCGATGCCCGCGGATTCCATGACGAGACGCTTGCCATGCTGCGTTATGCACAGAAGTCGGCGATTGCGCAACGCCGGCCTGTCTGCGTGGTCTTCGCCGCCAGAAACGCGCAACTGAAAATCGACGCCGACCGCAGCAGTGCCACCGGTGCCGCTGGTTGTGAAGGCGACCTGACCGGGCCGCGCGGTGACGCTCCGGGCAGCATCACGGCACGCGGCTCGGTTCAATACCAGGCGGTTCCCGCCACTGTCCGGTTCGACGGTCTGGGGCAGGCGCTGACTGGCCAGACGATCCAGGTCGTCGGGGCCGCGAACACCATCACAGTTGAAGCAGTCACCGGTTATGTGCGCGACTGAAGCGCAACCAAGGTGGCGTTCGGGCAGGTACCGCCCGGCAGGCGGATTTTCCCTGGTCGAACTGATTTTTTTCATCGTGGTCGTGTCGATCGGGCTGGCCGGTGTGTTGCGTGTGATGAACGTGGGCGTCGCTGCCAGCGCCGACCCGCTGCTGCGCAAACAGGCAGCGGCCCTGGCCGAATCGATCCTGCAGGAGGTGCTGCAAAAGGCGTATGTGGACCCGGACCCGCTGGTCAGCACCGGCGAGAGTACGCGGGAGACGTTCGATGATGTGGACGATTACAACGGGCGCAGCAAGGCCGTATTCACGGACCTGCCCGTCGCCGCGTTTGCGGGTTACACCATCACCATCGTGGTGGCGCCTGCCACCCTGGGAAGCCTGGCGGCCAAGCGCGTAGTCGTTACCGTGGCGCGTGGCGCCGAGTCGGTGTCACTGGCTGGTTACCGCAGCAGTTACTGACCATGGCGCGCTCGTGGTCCCAGGCAGGTTTTACACTGATCGAATTAGTGATGGTGATCGTGATCATGGGCGTCATCGGTGCCACCCTGGCGGTTTTAATGCGCCGACCGGTGGATGCCTACCTCGACACGACCCGCAGGGCGGCTCTTACGGACCTTGCCGACACCGCCGTGCGCCGCATGGCGCGCGACATCGGACGGGCCCTGCCTAACAGCCTGCGTGCGCCCAACAACCAGTGTGTGGAGTTCATCCCGACCCGAACCGGTGGGCGCTACCGTGCCGAGCCAGACGCCGTAGTTGGCGGCTTGCAGGCGGCTGCCGTGCTCGATTTCACAGTAGCCGATAGCAGCTTCAACATGCTGGCCAACAACAGCGCCCTGCCGGCGGATCAGAGGATCCAGCCCAACGATGTGGTGGTCGTCTACAACCTGGGCATCACCGGTGCCGATGCCTATGCCGGTGACAACAGCGCGGTGGTGGCCAGCGTGACGGCGGGCGCGGAGTCCACCATCACGATCGCAGCCAAGCAGTTTCCACTGGCGTCCGGATCGAATCGGTTCCACGTGGTGCCGGGTGATGAAAAAATTGTGGCCTATGTCTGTAGCGGGGGGAGGCTGCTGCGCAGCAGCAATCACGCCTATGGCAACTCCTGTCCGACGGCAGGTGCCACCGTGGCGGTGCTGGCGCAAAACGTCAGCGCCTGCAATTTTGTCTATGGTGCATCGGACCTGCAACGTAATGCCCTGGTGCAGATGGCGATCACGCTGACCGACGCCAGCGGTGAGTCGGTCAGCCTGTACCACGAGGTGCATGTGGGGAACACGCCGTGAGCGTCGCCCGGCGGCCCGCAGTCGCTTCGCACCGAGGTGCGCAGTTCGCAATTGCTCCGGGGAGTGTCCCGGAGTGCCTGCAAGAGCCTGCGGCCTTACTGCGGGTACGGCGCGCAGAGCAAGGCTTCGCCGCGATTGCCGCATTGTTCATCCTGGTAGTGCTAGCGGCATTGGGTGCGTTCATGGTGTCCGTCTCGTCATCCCAGCAGATCACTTCGGCACAGGATATCCAGGGCAGCCGTGCTTACTGGGCGGCTCGGGCTGGCGTGGAGTGGGCCTTGGGCAGTTTGAGCGTTGCCCCAGCCGCCTGTCCGACGCCGCCGGTACCTTTTGTAGTAGAGGGCTTTACGCTGGTCGTATCCTGCGCCCGCAGCGCGTTTGACGAGGGCGGAGCCACGCGGCTGATCTACGCTATCTCGTCGCGCGCCACGCTGGGCGGCAGCCCGGGCGCCATTGCGTATGTGGAGCGCAGTGTGTCGGCGTCGGTGGAGTTCTGATGGTTTGCAACCGCAGTCGTTTTTGGATCGCGATCGCCGCGTTGGGCCACCGGCGTCGCTGGAGCTGGCTTGTGGCCGCGTTCGTGCTGATGCTGCTACACGGCGCCGGCACGGCGGCCACTTACACCAGTGCCTCGACACCATTCTCTTGGATTGATCCGGCCACGCATACCAAAGTGGGCCACCTGACCGCGCCGTACAAGTTCAATGGGGGCGGTGCGACGGGTTGTGGCACGGTACCGCCGACCTTGGACGACACCATCAGTGACTTGATCCCGCTCGGGTTCACTTTCGTCTATGGTGCCACCAGCTACACCGACCTGCGGATCCAGAGCAATGGCCGGCTGCAGTTTGGCAATACCACCTGTGGCAGCGGAACAGTGTCGGTCGGGCCGCCGCAGACCTATCCGTTCGTGTATCCGAACGCTTCGATGAACGCCACCATGAAGGTGTTTGGTGTCGACCTCGACCACACGAATCTGGTCGATTCTCCAAACTATCCGGCTGCTGCCAGCCGGACGAGTTGCACCAGTATGGCTACCTGTTACGTCGCCTTCAGGAGCATCGGGACCAGCCCCAATCGCCAGTTCGTAGTGACCTGGAAGAACGTTCCGGAATGGGTCAGTTTCAGCAACACCAGTGGCTCGTTCGATGTGCAGATCATCCTCAATGAGAGCGGCACTTTTGTGTACCAGTACGGCACGATCAGCCATGGTGGCAGTGGCACCGCCGAAGTAGGTTGGCAACTTAGTACGGCCGATTGGGAAGTACTGAAGTTTGGCGCGTCGCTCGAACCGGCGCCCAACACCGCGATCCTGTTTTACGTTCCATCACAGCCGCCACTGGCGGAGTACCGGTTCGAGCAGGGGGCTTGGGCCGCCGGTGGCGTCGGACAGGTGGCTGACAGCTCGGTCGGTGCCCGCGGCGGAGTGGCGCTGGGTGCTGCGCAGACCACGGGTGCTGGCCGGATATGTCGTGGCGCGTCCATCCCGGCCAATACCCTGGCCGCAACGGTCGACGGAATCAGGACGGGTGTGCGTTTCTCCGACTCCGGGGTAAACATGCTGGGCCAGGGTACGGTCATGTTCTGGTACCAGGCCAATACTCCGTGGAGTGGTGTGGGCGCCAAGGCGGTGCAACTGCTGGACGCGACCCAAACCAGCGGCCAATGGTTTTCCCTGACGAAAACTGCCACTGGTACCCTGTTTTTCGAGGTCACTGACAGCGCTGGTGCGGGTGTGGTGCGTTCGGTTGAGTCGCCTGCGCAATCGTTTGCTGCTGGGACCTGGGTGCATGTCGCGGTGAGTTGGAACTTCAACGGCCTCTCAGCTCCAAATAGCGACCGGATCAGCGTTTTTGTCAATGCGGCTGCGCCCACGATAAGCTCGTTTACGACCACCGGCTCCCTGTCTGCCGGGCTCGACTTTCTGACCGTCGGCGACAACCCTTCGGGCATCACCGGAACCAAGGGCTCGGTCAATTCAGGCGACGGCACGATGGACGAATTGCGCATCTACAACCTGGATCTCAACCAGGGGCAAATCGCGGGCGCCAGCATCGAAAGCCGCCCCTGCACAACCTTTTTCATTGACCACTTCGAGCTGCGCCATGGGGCCTGGTCGGGTATTGCCTGTGCGCCGGCGACGATGACGGTGGTCGCCTGTTCGAACGCCTCCTGCTCCAGTTTGTACACGGGTGGCGTGGTGACCACGCTCAGCCATTCGGGAGCGGCTACCCTGTGGGACCCTTCTGCGGGGGGTGCCACGGTGGTCATCGGGTCCGGGCAGTCGAGTGTGACCCGCAGCTTCTACACCGCTACCGGAACCGCAACCTTCAACGTGACCGGAGCCGGGATTCCGGTGCTGCCAAGCGGTCCCAGGTTGTGCAATGGGGTCGCAGGCTCGTGCAACTGGACGTCTGCCAATGGCGGGCTGGTCATGACCGTGCCCAGTGCTGGAGTGGTTACAGGTGGCAAGCCGGTTGCCGTAACGGTGCAGGCGGTGCAGTCTTCCGGGCCCACACCGGGGGCTGCCTGCGTTCCGGTGCAAAACCTGGCTGGCGCCGGCCTCAAGGCTTGGGCTGCACCTGTCAATCCGGCTTCGTTTGCGGCGACTTCCGTGTCGGCTGGCGTAACGGTTGGCGGCGTACCACAAGTTGCCGCCGCCAGTGCGGGTCCATACACCACGGCTGCCGCCGCCTTGCCGGCCAGCAACAACCTGACCGGCTTGGCATTCGATGCCAATGCCACGACCACGGTCTGGCTCAGGCACATGGACACCGGGCAGTTCAACCTCAGCGCCACGTTGGACACCACCTCGACCGCCACCACTCCAGCCCTGTCGCTTGCGGGAAGCGCCACGGTGACCAGCCTTCCCGTCGGGTACGCGGTGGCTGTAGCCAGCGTGCGCGCCAACGCCGCAATCGAAGCGGCCTGCGCCGCGGGGGCGTCCGCAGCCTGTGACACGGCTGCCGGTGGAGGCGTTCGTGTGGGTGCTGCCGGTAGTCCCTTTGCCTTGTCGGTCAGCGCTGCATTGTGGACGGTGGATGGCGATACGGACTTGAGCGACAACCCGATTGCACCCGGGTATGTCGGTGCGGTCACGCTCAGTCCACTGCTGGCGGCACCCCAGGGTGGCAGTGTGGGCACACTCGGCAGCCTTGCGGCCAACCTGGCCAGCGGCAGCGCAAACATCCCGGCCCAAACCTGGAGCCAGTCGGGTGCGCTGCGGGTCGCCGTGAGCGGCACGTACTTGACGCAGCCCGTGACAGGGCGGAGCGCGGTGCTGGGTCGATTCTCCCCGCGCAACTTCACCACCAGTGTGACGACCCAGGGCTGCGGCGCCTTCACCTATGCCGGTCAACCCGTCAGCGTCGTGACGGTTCGAGCCATGGATGGCTCGGCTGTGCCAGCAGCGTCAGCAAACTATCGGGGAGCGTTCGCCCGGGCCGTTACGCTGTCGGACGCTGGCGGTTCCGTAGCTGGCAGCTTCTCTGCCAATCTGGTCGCCGCCGGCAGCTTCGCTGGCGGGGTAGCCACGGCGGCGCCGGTGTACAGCTTCACCACGCCCCGAACTGCTCCACTGACCCTGCAGTTGCGGGCAACCGACAGCGAAGCCAGTTCGGCCGGGTTCAGTGAAGGATCGGCGCCGCTGCGAAGCGGTCGTCTGCACATGCAAAATGCCTACGGGTCAGAACTTCTGGCGCTGCCGGTGCCGCTGACGGCACAGTTCTGGACCGGCATCAATTACGCCACCAATACCGCTGATAGTTGTACGCTCCTGCCGACCTCCAGCATCTCCATGGGCAACTACCAGAAGCAGCTAAACGCGTGCGAAACCCAGCTGTCGCCGGTGGGCAGCATAAGCATTGTGGCGGGGAAAGCGTCCGGTAGCGGCTTGCTCCTTTCCCGTCCCGGTGCCACCAACGCGGGCAGTGTCGATCTGTCCTTCAACGCGGGCGCGACCGCGTCTGGCATTACCTGCGTGGGAGCTGCGGCGATACCGGCCACAGCGGCAAACCTGCCGTGGTTCGGTCCGAATCAGGGTGCGCGAGCCACCTTTGGCGTGTTCAAGAGCCCGATCATTTACAGCCGCGAAAACTATTAGCAGCCGGCACTTGTTGCATACATGCGCCACACCACCGCCAATACCTCGAACGAACCGGGTTTCCGGCCAATTCAGGCGATCAAAACGGCCGATTGCAAGGACAATTCACGGTGATGGAAAAACCGCCGACCGACAGGATGGAGACATGACCATGCGTATGCCGTGGCAGCGTCGTTCCGGCGGTGATCTGCTGGTGGTTTCCTGGCTCGACCAGACACTGGCCTACGTCCGTGGACGGGCTCTGGGAGATGGCAAGTACCGGGTCGTCGGTTTTGGCGTCGAACGGCAGGGGTCAGACAAACCGGCGGACTTTGCGCGGCGACTCGATGCCTTGGGGCTGCGCGGCTGCGAGACGCGCGTGATGTTGCGACCGCAGCAGTACCAGTGGTTGCAGATCGACGCGCCCGGTGTGCCACCGGAAGAGTTGCGTTCGGCTGCCCGCTACCAGATTCGCGAGATGCTCGATGTCCATATCGATGACGTGACAATCGACGTGATGCGGGTTGGCGACGGGCAAAACCAGAAAGGCCCGGCCCATTTGTTTGTGGTGGCCGCGCCCAATGCGGCCGTGCAGAGTTCGCGTGCCATGGCGCAGGCGATGCGCTGGAGCGTGCCGGTAGTCGATGTCCAGGAAACCGCCCAGCGCAACCTGCAAAATGTGCTGGCGCAAGACGACGGCCAGCCCGAGCGTGCAAACGCCGCGCTGGTGCTGGTGGATGAATTCCAGGCAGTACTCACGATCTGCTCCAACGAGGAGATCTTTTATTCGCGCCGACTGGAGGTTCCGCCAGGCTTTCTGCTTGGCGGCTGGGCTGCTGCCGGTGGCGGGTCGGGTGCCCAAGCCGATGCCTACACGCCCGTGGGCGAGTATGTGCCAGACTATGGCGTGGATGGCGTGTCGCATGGCAGCGACTACTCGGTTGCAA
>JAJAZK010000404.1 GCA_026785765.1 Rhodoferax sp.
GAGAAACAGTGGCCCCGGTTCTGCAGGCTGATACCGGTTCCCGGCACCACAATGCCGCTGCCAAAACCCATGTAGTTGGACTGAATCAGGCTGATCATCATGCCGGATTCGTCGGCGGCCGTCAGGTAGATGGTGCCGCCTTTGGGCGGGCTGCCGTGCCCAAAGTTGGTGGCGCGGCGCGGATCGATCAACTTGGCGCGATGCGCCAGGTAGGCGTCGTCGAGCAGGTCCTGCGTAGTGACGCTGGTCATGTAGCGTTCATCGGCGACCCAGCGGTAAGTGTCGGCAAAGGCCAACTTCATGGCCTCGATCTGCAGGTGTTGTGACAAGACGCTATCGATCGGGTAAGAGCCCAAGTCCAGATTGCCCAGCATGCCCAGCGCCATCAGGGCTGCAATGCCTTGCCCGTTGGGCGGGATCTCGTGCAGCGTATGACCAGCATAGTCTTTCTGGATGGTGCGCACCCACTCGGGCTGGTAGGCCGCCAGATCGGCCTCGGTCATGCTGCCGCCGTTGGCTGCCGAGTGGGCGGCCAAGCGCTGGGCGATTTCGCCCCGGTAAAAACTTTCGCCCTTGGTCAAGGCAATCTGGCGCAGCGTGGCACCGGCCGCAGCCAGTACAAACTTCTCACCGGGTGTGGGGGCCCGGCCACGCGGCATGAAGGCCTCGGCATACCCTGGCTGGTCCTTTAGCAAGGGGACGGCACGCTCCCATTTGTCGGCAACGATGCGCCCCACACCATGCCCGCGTTCGGCCAATTCGATGGCCGGCTCAAGCAGGTCGGCAAATGGCAACTTGCCGAAACGGTCAGACAACGCCACCCAGCCGGCTACCGCGCCGGGCGTGGTGACGGTGTCCCAGCCTCGCTCCGGCTTGTTTCCGCCATGGCGGCGTTTGAAGTAATCCACGCTCCACGCGGCCGGCGCGACGCCCGAGGAGTTAAGCCCATGCAACCGCTGGCCGTCCCACAGGATGGCGAAATTGTCACTCCCCAGCCCATTCGAGACTGGCTCCACGATGGTCATGGCAGCGGCAGTGGCAATTGCGGCGTCTACCGCGTTACCGCCTTTTTGCAACATGCGCAGTCCCGCCTGGGCAGCCAGCGGCTGAGAGGTAGCCACCACATTGCGCGCAAAAACCGGGCTGCGCACGGTTGGATAGGGGTTGTTCCAGTTGAATTGCATGGTGGATTTGGTTGGAAAAATGGACAAATGCGACCCGGACGCGACGCGTCGAACGCGTCCTGCGTTGGCACTGGGCAAGATACCACGACCGACACCACGACGGCCTTGACACTGGCAACCTCCAACCATACACTAGTGTACTGAAAGGAGAGTTCAATGACAGATTTAGTGATGCGCCGCTTGCTGATTGACTTGCAGACCCCTATTGTCGGACGCTGGAATGGAGGCGACGCGTTTCGCTCTGCGTTCTTCAACGCCTTGTCCATGAGTTTTCCGGCCGGTGAGCAGTTTTTCATCGATTCGGTGCGGGACGGGCTGAAGCCCTTGCCAAAAGACAAACGCGCCGCGCTGGCGGCCGAGGTGCAAGGCTTCATCGGCCAGGAGGCGACACACCGGCGCATCCATGCCCTGTTCAACGCCCACCTGGACAAGCTCGGTTACGACAACTGGATCCAGCGCAACGCGCAGCGCCGCCGCGCGGCCCATGCGGGCGACGGTTTGCGCAACAAGGTCGCCGCCACCGCGGCCACGGAACACTTCACTGCCATCTTCGCCGACTGGCTGATGCGGCACCCGGAAGCCCTCGAAGGCGCCAAGCCGCGGCTGCAGACCCTGTGGCAATGGCACAGCGCGGAAGAATCGGAACACCGCAACACCGCGTTCGAGATGTACCAGGCGCTGGGGGGCAACCATTACTGGCGCATCCGCGTGTTCCAGTACATCACGACGACCTTCTTGCTCGACATCCTGCGCCAGACCGTGCGCAATCTTTGGCACGACGGCAGCCTGTTCCACTGGAGCAGCTGGCGCAGCGGCGCCCGGCTGCTGTTTGCACGCGACGGCATGCTGCGCGGCAACTACCAGCTATGGCGTGACTATTTCGCCCCGGACTTTCACCCCAGCCAGCACCCGGCGCAGCTATCAAAACAGTGGCTGCGCGACAACAGCGCCCAGTACACGATCGTAGGCCAGTCGGCGTGAGCACTGCGGCCTGGATTGCCACCGGCGCGCTCACACTCTATGCCGTCTTCCTGATCTGGTATGGCGGTCGTACCCGGCCGTTGTCGGCCGTAGAGGTAGATTCGGCAATAACCCTGCTGGACCGCAACACCACGATGCCGGGCCATGAAGGCCTGCTGGACCAATTGCGCACTCTGCTCTCCAACGATGATGGCGCCGAGTTCGTGATGCACAACCTTGTACGCTACCGGGCAAAGGCGCTATACCCGGCTGGCCACAACTTTGGCGACGATGCGCGCGCGGCGGATCGCCGTTACGGACGCGCCATCGCCTGGCCGCTGATCCGGCGCGCTTGCCTGCCGGTTTTCATCGCACGCCGCTCGGGCTCCCTCATCGAGCCCCCGGGTGCGCAGCAATGGGATTACATCGCCAGCGTACGTTATCGCAGCCGGCGCGACTTTCTGCACTTCGCACAGGAAATCGAGCGCGTTGACATCGTGATGCACAAATGGGCCGCGATCGAGGAAACCCATGTCTTCCGGGTCACGCCGCTGGTCAGTCTTGCCCTCGTCCGCTGCACCGTTGGCGCGATATTGGCATTCGCCGCATTGATGGCGATTCGCCTCGCGGGATAAAAGGCGGGTGCCGGCCACCAGCACGAACTAACAGTGAGCAATGCCGTCAGGACACAAGAACATGAAGTTGCGCAAGACACTTACGGTGACAGCGCTGGTGCTGGCGGCACTGGCCGGGCTCGCCTACACCAACCGCACCTATCTGCTGCTGCACGCGATGGGCTGGGGCAACGCCGTCTTCAAGCCGCTGTTGCCGAACCAGCCCGTACCGTGGCAAGCCGGCCCGGCCGCCGCGAGCCAGCCGCTGGCGGCCCGGCCACCGAACATCATCGTTATCCTGGCCGACGACATGGGCATCAATGACGTGACCACTCATGGCGGCGGTTACGCAGCGCTGGGCGTGCCGACGCCGGCCATCGACTCGATCGCCCGTGACGGCGTGCGCTTCGACGCCGGGTACGCCGGCAGCGCGATCTGCACCGTGTCGCGGGCGGCGCTGATGACCGGCCGTTATCCCTGGCGCTTTGGCGTGGAGTTCACACCCACGCCAGGCGCGATGGCCAAGCTGCTGCCTGTCCTTGGCAACAACCCGAATCAACTCTATCCCCTGATCATCGACAAGCAAAAGGCGGCTGCGTCCAGGGATTTCGAGGACCTGGGCATGCCCGCTTCGGAGATCACCATGGCGGAGACCCTGCGCACACAGGGCTACCACACCATGCACATCGGCAAGTGGCATCTGGGACAGTCGAACGAGATGCGCCCCAACAACCAGGGCTTCGACGAGAGTCTCAACATGGAAGGCCTGCTCTATTGGCAGCAGGACGACACCAATATCCTGAATTCGAAGCAGGAGTTCGACCCGATTGACCAGTTCCTGTGGGCCAACGGGCGCGCAGCGGTGAGTTTCAACAATGGCAAGCACTTCAAGCCGGCCAGGTACCTGACCGACTACTTCACCGACGAGGCGGTCAATGCCATCCGGCAAAACCGGAATCGGCCGTTCTTCCTGTATCTGGCGCACTGGGGCGTCCACACGCCATTGCAGGCCGTACGCGCCGACTTCGACGCGGTCGACAACAAGGCCGACCATCGCCGCCGCGTCTATGCCGGCATGGTGCGCTCGGTCGACCGCTCGGTGGCGCGGGTGCTGGAGACTTTGCGCGAGCAGGGACTGGAAGAAAACACCATCGTGGTCTTCACCAGCGACAACGGAGCGCCGGGCTACATCGGCCTGCCGGAGGTGAACAAGCCCTACCGCGGCGGAAAGCTGACCTTTTTCGAAGGCGGTATCCGGGTGCCATTCGTGGCCAAGTGGCCCGGGCACATCCCGGCCGGCACCAGGTACGCACAACCGGTGTCCAACATCGACCTGCTGCCAACCGTGGCTGCGGCGGCAGGTGCCAAGCTGCCACCGGACCGCACCATCGACGGCGTCAACCTTCTGCCCCACCTGGCGGCAAACCCGACGCCGCAAGCATCGCGAGCGCTGTTCTGGCGCGCCGGCCCCTACCGCGCAATGCGCGACGACAACTGGAAACTGATCGTCGCCGGGCGGCCCAAGAAGGAATGGCTGTTCCACCTTGCCGACGACCCGACCGAACAGCGTAACCTTGCGGCGCAAGAGCCGCAGCGCCTGGCCAGCATGAAGGCCAAGCTGGAGGCGCACCATGCCGGCATGCCGCCGCCGCTTTGGGAATCGTTCCTGGAAGGCCCGGTGTTCATCGACAAGACGCTTGACCAGAAGGTGACGCCTGAGGACGAGTACACCTACTGGGTGAACTGAGCTTCTCGTACTGCACAGATGTCCCTGAACATGCAACCCCGCGTCACCCACCGAGCACCGGCATGACGCTCCGGCATTCGGGCCGCCGGATCGCCGGGGTGTTAACTGCCGCACTGGCCATCGCGGCTGCGGCCTGGTGGGCCTGGGATGCTTCCGGGCGGAAGGTAGCGCTCCAGGCTGGTGCAGAAACCCTGCGCTGCGACGTGGCAGGCGACTCCACCGGCACGCGACATCCTGGCATGGTCTGGGTGCCCGGCGGCAGTTTCGACCTGGGCGACACGCTGTATCCAGAAGAACAACCGCTGCGCAAGACCACGGTGAAGGGCTTCTGGATGGACCGCACCGAGGTGACCAACGATGCCTTCGCTGAGTTTGTCCAAACCACCGGCTACCTGACGGTGGCGCAGCGACCAGTCGATCCCCGGCTGCATCCGGGGCTGCCATCTGATATGCAGCAGCCCGGCGCCGTGGTGTTTGTCATGCCCAACGCCATCCAGGGCCAGGGGAACCTGACACAGTGGTGGCGCTACATTCCCGGCGCAAACTGGCGCCATCCTGGAGGACCGCTGACCAGCATCGCCGGGCGCGGTTCGTTCCCGGTGGTCACGGTCACCATCGAAGATGCGTTGGCTTACGCCAAATGGAAAGGCCGCAGCCTGCCCAGCGAAGCGCAATGGGAGTGGGCCGCCCGCGCCGCTCAGGATCTGTCTGCAGGCACGAACGACCAACCAAAAGCGGCAAACACCTGGCAGGGCCTGTTTCCGGTTGCCAATTCGGGCGAAGACGGTTTTGTCGGCTTGGCGCCGGTGGGTTGTTACACGGCCAACGCCCTGGGCCTGTTCGACCTGATCGGTAATGTATGGGAGCTCACCGCAGACCGCTGGATGCCCAGCCACGCTGCAGCCGACTCCATACCGTCCGATCCAGCAAGCTCCGTGCTGCGCCAGTCGGGAGCGGCCGGCCAGTATGTGATCAAGGGTGGCTCGTTCCTGTGCGCACCCAGCTACTGCATGCGTTACCGTGCCGGCTCACGCCAGCCGCAGGACGCCGATCTGGGTGCAAGCCACCTGGGCTTTCGCACGGTACTGGAAGCCAACGGCCCATGAA
>JAJAZK010000405.1 GCA_026785765.1 Rhodoferax sp.
AGCAGGCGTTGCGTGTACTGGCCGACCTGAGAGACGCTGACGTGCAGGCAGGTGCCTCGTCTACCCAGGCCAGCGGAACGCTGCGCATCCTGTGTCCGCCGGCATTTGCGGTGCACCAACTGGCGCCACTGTTACCCCGCCTTCGGGTCTTGCTTGCGCAGGTGTCCATGGAACTGGTGGCACGCAGACCGGTCGACATGGCAGACGAAGACTACGACGTCTCGATCATCTCGGTGCCGCAGTCGACGCTGCAGGGAGCTTTCGATGCGCGCCAACTGGCGAGTTCCAATTTTCTGCTGTGCGCAGCGCCAAGCTACCTGACACAGCGCGGGCGGCCCCACCATCCGGATGAGTTGAGCGCCCACGACGGCCTCATGCCGGCGGTATCGGCGGTGCGGCGGTGCGGCGCGAGCTCACACTGTTTCGAGACGGCCCGTTGGAAAATACGGACGCGACCCACGTCGTGCGAATGCCAACACCGCATGCGGTGCTGTCAACGGGTCACATTGACATCCTTCTTGCCGCCGCCGTGGCGGGCCTGGGCATTGCCGGGCTACCCAGTTTTGCATCGGCGCAGGCACTGCGCGAAGGCCGTCTGGAGCGCGTGTTGCCGCAATGGCGCGGCAGCCGACTGTTTCTGTATGCAGCAATTCCGTCGCGTAAACACGTGCCGGCGCGCACCCGCGCCTTCGTCGACTTTCTGGTGCAGGCCTTCGGTGGAACCGATGCCGATCCGTGGCTGACGGCGCAGCCACGCCCGGAAATCTGAACGCCAGCGTTCAGGCCGCAGCCGCCGCTTTTGCCCGTTTGGCCAATACGCCGTCGAGCCAGTCGCTGCGCATGACGGGGACCGCAGTGACCAGCTTCTCCGTGTATGGGTGGTAGGGGCCTTCGAAGATCCGGTCGGTATTGTCAAACGCGACAAACGAACCGCGCAGCATGACCGCCGTGCGGTGCGCGATGCGGTGCACCACGTCCAGGTCGTGCGTGATCAACACATACGACAAGCCCAGTTCGGCTTGCAGGCGGCGCAGCAGCTTGAGGATTTCCTCGGCCACCAGCGGATCGAGCGCGGATGTTGGTTCATCCAGGATGATCAGATCCGGGTTGGCCGCCAGGGCGCGTGCGATACACACCCGCTGCTTCTGGCCACCCGAAAGCTCGGTCGGGCGGCGCGTCAGGAAGTTCTGTGGCAACTCGACCAGGTCCATCAGTTCCTTGGTGCGTTTGGCGACGTCGGCACCGGACATATTGAAATAGTGCTCGGAGCTGTGGTCCAGCGTTTCCTTGAGTGTCTGGTCCCCATCCGGCTTGACCTGGGGCGTGCCGCCATGGGCAAAATAGAAGCTGACCGGGCGGCCGATCGTTTCCATCAGCGTCAGCCGTGGATTGAGCGCCACGTCGGGAATCTGGTAGACGAGCTGAATCGAACGTTTGAGGGCCTTGCTACGTTCCGACAGTTTGCGCGGCAACGGCTGGCCCTTGAAGGTGATGGTGCCAGCGGTCGGCGGCAACAGGCCGGTGATGATGCGCGCCAGGGTGGATTTGCCGGAGCCCGACTCTCCCACCACGGCCACGGTCTCGCCTCTGCGCACATCCAGGCTGACGTCGCTCACCACCTTGAACGTGCCGTACGAGGCGTCGATGTGGTCGACCTTGAGCACCGTCTCGGGTTTGACCGAGGACTGCACCGCGCGTTCGCTGGCGGCCGCGCCCCGCACTGCCACCAGACGGGCCGTGTAGTCCTGGGTGGGTGCCTGCAACACACCATCCACTGTGCCTTCTTCGACCTCTTTGCCATGGCGCAAGACCTTGATGCGGTCGGCCACCTGGGCCACGACCGCCAGATCGTGCGTGATGTACAGCGCCGCCGTGCCGTACTCGCGGATCAGCGACTTGAGCAGGATCAGCACCTCGATCTGGGTCGTCACGTCCAGCGCCGTGGTGGGTTCGTCCAGCACCAGAATGTCCGGGCGGCACGACATCGCCATCGCCGCCATCGCGCGCTGCAACTGCCCGCCCGACGCCTGGTGCGGATAACGCTCGCCGAACGTCTCCGGCTCGGGCAGGTCGAGCGACTTGAACAAGTGGCGAGCCCATTCCTCTGCTTTTTCGCGCGTCATCAGCCCGTGAATCAGGGGTGCCTCACAGACCTGGTCCATGATGGTGTGCGCCGGATTGAATGCCGCCGACGCGGATTGCGCCACATAAGCGATACGCCGCCCGCGTACGCCGCGCCGACCATTGGCATCGAGTTTGCGGATATCCACGCCGTCAATTTCGACGCTGCCCAGAGCAATGTGTACGCCAGCCCGCGCGTAGGACATGGCAGACAAGCCGATCGTCGACTTGCCGGCCCCGCTTTCACCGATCAGGCCCAGCACTTCACCGGCATGCAGCGTGACACTCACGTCGTCCACAATCGTGTTACCTGCGCGCACGCCTTCGAGCCGCAAGCCCTTGATCTGCAGAATGATTTTCTTGGGATCGGTCATATTGGTGCCCCCACGCTCGTGGCTTCGCCGCTGTTCCAGAAGACTTTGTGTACCGCGCTGCTCCCCAGAGGGGCGTTCGCGCCTTGAGACCGCTCTGCTGCGCTCATGCTGTTCTCACAGTTCTGCCGGCGCGCCGGATGGCCGCGCTTCGATGGACAACAACCAGTCGACCACCAGATTCACACCGACCGTCAGGGTGGTGATGGCCAGGGCCGGCCAGATCGGCGCCAGCATCCCAAAGTTGATCGCGGCCGAGTTCTCGCGCACCATGCCGCCCCAGTCGGCGAACGGCGGCTGGATGCCCAGACCCAGGAACGAAAGCGCCGCGATGAACAGGAAGTTGAAGCAAAAGCGCAGGCCGAACTCGGACAACAGCGGGGCCGACGCATTCGGCAGAATTTCGCGGCGGATGATCCACCAGGTGCCTTCGCCGCGCAAACGTGCCGCCTCGACATACTCCAACACCGTCAGGTTCATGCCCAGTGCCCGTGCCAGCCGGAACACCCGCGTCGAATCCAGCACGGCGATGGTCAGGATCAACACCGGAATCGATGAGCCGAACACGCCCAGGATGATCAGCGCCAGGATCAGCAGGGGGATCGACAGGATCACGTCGACAGTTCGCGAAATGACGTTGTCGACCCAGCCCCCCAGCACGGCGGCGGCGAACCCGAGCGTAATGCCGATAAAGAACGAAATCGCGGTGGTCGCCAGCGCCACGCCAATCGTCATGCGTGCGCCATAAATCAGGCGCGTCACCATATCGCGGCCAATCTGGTCGGCTCCGAGCAGCATTGCCACCGACGGCTCGTCCCAAGTGGCGCCTACAGTTTCGGATTGGGAATATGGCGCGAACAGCGGACCGAGAATCGCGACAAAAAGGTTGACCGCAATGATTGCCAGACCGATCCAGGCGGTCGAAGTGGGTTTGTGCCCGAGTATCTTCATGTTGTTTCCACCTCGCTCAACGCTTGTGCCGCAGACGCGGATTGACCAGAATCACCAGCACGTCGGCCAATGTGTTGAGCACCACGAATACTGCGGCAAACACCAGGCCACAGGCCTGGATCACCGGCACGTCGCGTTTGGACACCGCGTCCACCATCAGTTGCCCGATCCCGGGGTAGACGAATACCGACTCGAGCACCACCACGCCCACGACGAGGTAGGCGATGTTGAGCGCGACCACGGTAATGATGGGTGCCGCTGCATTGGGCAGGGCGTGGCGAGCAATCACGCGCGAGCGGGTGGCGCCCTTGAGGAAAGCCATCTCGATGTAGGCGCTGGACATCACCGACAACACTGAACTGCGGGTCATGCGCAACATGTGGGCCGACACCAGCAGCGTCAGCGCAAATGCCGGCAGCGTGGTGATGTACACCCGCTCCGAGAAGCTCATGCCGGCCGATACCGTGGCCAGCGACGGAAACCAGCCCAGGTTGACGACAAACAGGATGATGAGCAGATAAGCGATGAAAAACTCGGGGATCGAGATCGTGATCAGCGTCAGCACGTTGGAGGTCTTGTCGACCGCCTTGCCTTCGTTGATGGCCGCCAGGATCCCGAGGCCGACCGATACCGGGATGGCAATGATCGCGGCATAACCGGCCAGGAACAGGGTGTTGTACAGGCGCGGGCCCAATTCGTCGACGATGACCCGTTTGTTGGTCAGGGCAACGCCCAGATCACCCTGCAGTGCACCCCACAACCAGTTGAAGTACCGCACATAAGCCGGGTCGTTGAGCCCGAGCTCGCGGCGAAAGATCACTAGCGCCTCGGGGGTGGCGCCCTGACCCAGCACGGCCGAGGCGACGTCGCCGGGCAGGATCTCGGTACACACAAAAATCAGCACCGAGACGGCAAAAAGGGTCAAAACCCCCAGCAGCAGCCGGTTCACGATCAGTCGCAACATGTTTTCGCCTCTCCAACAAAAAAACGCGCCTGCTTCCCCGACTGGCAGTGAAGCTAAAGCGCGCCCTTCTTGTATTTATCGGGGCGCAGGGCGGATTCGCGGCCGCTCTGCGTCTTCTTCTTTTTAGGCGATCAGGCGAACCAGCCCTTCTCGGCGATGCGCTGGTCTCCCAGGTCGTAACGTGCGGAAATCGTCAGGCCCTGCAGTTTGGTGGAGTGCGCGTCCAGGTAGTCCTGGATCGCAAAACACACCATGCCGGAGTTCTGAGAGATCAGTTCCTGCATCTTGGCGTACATGTCGGCCCGCTTCTTCTGGTCCAGTTCAACCCGCGCGGCCACGATCAACTTGTCGAACTCGTCGTTGTCGAAATGGGTGTCGTTCCAGGTATTGGTGCGATTGCCGGCAAAGGTACTCGTGAGCTGGTTGTCGATGGTCGGCCGATTGCCCCAGTACACCGCGCAAAACGGTTGCTTGAGCCAGACGTTGTCCCAGTACCCGTCGCCTGACACCCGCTTGACTTCAACATTGATGCCAGCCTTCTTGGCCGACTCCTGAAAGATCACAGCCGAATCCGTCGCGCCAGTGAAAGCGCCCTCGGAAACCTGCAGTTCCAGCGGCCCGCTGATATTGGCCTTCTTGAAGTGGAACTTGGCCTTCTCCGGGTCGTAGCTGTTGACCTTCTGCTTGGGATCGAAATACTTCATCTTGGTACCCACCGTGTGGTCGTTGCCAACCGAGGCATACCCGGAGAACACGTTGTCGACAATCTTCTTGCGGTCGATTCCATGCTTCATGGCCAGCATCAGGTCCTTGTTGGCATACGGGTCCTTGCTGGTCTGGGCGACAAACGCGAAACGGTTACCGGCGCCTGGAGTACGCGACAGCTTCAGGTTCTTGTTCTTGGCCAGCAACGCGGCGGTTTTCGGGTCGACGCGGTTGATCGCGTCCACCTGGCCGGTTACCAGGGCCTGGGTGCGGGTGGCGGCGTCGCCGATGTAACGCAGCTCCACACGCTCGAAGTGGCCGCGGTTGGGTTTCCAGTAGTTGCCGGCCTTGCGCTTGAAGGTGGCACGCACGCCGGGCTGGAACTCTTCCAGCGTGAAGGCGCCGGTTCCGTCTGGCTTGGCGAAATCGGTGTACCCATTGGGCACCACAATGATGTGGTAGTCGCTGAGGTTGTACGGCAGGTCCACGTTGCCGGCACTCATCAGGATCTGAATCTGGGTCGGTGAAACTTTTTTGATGTCGGAGATGCCAGCCATCAACGCCTTCGCGGGCGACTTGGTTTCGCCACGGTGCAGGTTGATGGAATAGATGACGTCGTCGGCGTCCAGCGTCTTGCCGGAGGTGAAGGTGATGCCTTTGCGGATGTTGAAGGTCCAGTCGGTAGCACCGGGCTTGACGGTCCAGTTCTCGAAGAGTTCACCGGTGGCGTCACCGTTGTCGGCGACCTCGACCAGGTTGTTCCACAACATCAGGCTCATTGCGATCGGGATCGAATCGGCGTAAGTACGCGGGTCCAGGCTGTCCGATGGCGAGCCACCTTCCATGCCCAGACGCAACGTGCCGCCCTTCTTGGGCGTGCCTTGGGCCATCGCTGGCAGAGCCCCGATGGTGCTCGACAGACCCAGCGCAGAGGCGCCGAGAATCAGTTGACGGCGATCAAGGATGATCCCCGACTCCGTGGTAGTTTCGTTCATTGCCATTTGTGAGGATCTCCAAACAAGTAAATAAATAGTTCCCCGCCTCGCACCCGCATGTCGCAGGTGAGAATCCCGGGCAGCCCGAGGGCAACCAGCTTTGCACCCTGGATTCATGGTACCGCAGTAACTATGGCGACCGGCATCCAGATAATCCCTTAGTCCCCCAGGGGTCGGGTTATCGGCATATCAAATATTTGAATTGACTGGGGCAGCCGATGTGCAGGTTTGTCGTATTCACGCTGCTCGAAGTCTCAAATGGTGGCGACACGGATGTGCTTCGGCAAGCTTCGCCGATGAAGAGAGGCGGTCTTGCTTCGGGCTGCAACCAAACCGGCGCTGGTGCGCACGCGAAAAATGCGATGCCGAGGCAAAACCACAGGCCACCGCCAGCGCCAGCACGCCCATGTCGGTCTCGCGCAGCAGCTCGCGTGCGCGCACCGGGCGCAGTTGGGCGTATAAGCGCGCCGGGGTGTCGCCCAAATGGGCGCGCAACAGGCGCTCGAGCTGGCGCCGCGTTACCGAGATCAGACCGGCCAGATCGTCCACCGGCAGCGGATCTTCTATATGCTGGCGCATCAGACGCACCACCTGAATCGTCTTGCGGTTGTGCAAACCGTAACGCGCGGCAATCTCCATGCGCTGGTGGTCCGATTGCCTGCGAATGCGGCCCGGCACAAACTGCTCCGACACCCGGGTGGCCAGTTCACGCCCGTGGCTGGCGGTAATCAGCGCCAGCATCATGTCGATGCCCGAGGTGCCGCCCGCACCCGTCATGCAACGCTGGCCAATCTGGAACAACTGCTCGGTCACGCGCGGCTGCGGATAACGTTCGCGAAAAGCCGCCAACGCCTCCCAATGCAGGGTCACCGTCGAGGCTCAGGATCGTCCAACGGCAGGCGCCGGGCTGAAACCGATTCGCCACACACAGTGTCTCGATTGCCGACACGAAATCCATAACGGAGAAACCGGGCATGCGCAGGAAGTGCATCTCCTGCGGCTGACGCGCGCGCGGGCGCGGTCACGCGAAACGACGGTGGTGGCGTGTTGCCATGCCCGGATGCTAACAACTAGGCAACTGGCGCATCCATGTTTTGCGCGCTGCGCTCGATCACAGGCGCTTCGAGGATGGCCACAATGATCTTGAGCTCACCGCCGCAGTTCGGACAGCTTGGCGTTAGGGATTACTCTTATATTAAATAGTCAATAAAGAACAAAAATAGAAATTGTTTGAATCGCTTAACGACACTTGAAGAGATTTGGTTGTCTGCCTCCCATCACTTCAGACCGGCACTGAGGCTACAGCGAAATGCTTTCGCGGAAAAGCGCCGACCCGTGGCAACAAGGCCGAAACGGTCCTGGCAGTCTGGAACACTGGCGCGATGCAGCTGACGCTTGAGGGCATCAGCAAGAAAGTGGGAGCGGAGTCCTGGCTGTACGAAATGAGCCTGGCCCTGCACCCCGGTGCCGTCACGGTGCTGCTGGGTGCCACACAGGCCGGCAAGACCAGCCTCATGCGCATCATGGCGGGGCTGGATCAGCCGAGCCTGGGCCGCGTGCGCGTGGGCGGTGTTGACGTGACCAACCAGCCGGTGCGCAAGCGCAACGTGGCGATGGTTTACCAGCAGTTCATCAACTACCCGTCGATGACGGTGGCCGACAATATTGCCTCGCCGCTGAAGCTGCGCCGTGAACACAATATCGACGCACGCGTCAACGAGCTCGCTGCCAAACTGCACATCGAACCCCTGCTGCAACGCCTGCCGGCCGAGCTCTCGGGCGGCCAGCAACAGCGTGTGGCACTGGCGCGCGCGCTGGCCAAGAACGCACCGCTGATGCTGCTCGACGAGCCGCTTGTCAACCTGGACTACAAACTGCGCGAAGAACTGCGCGAAGAACTTTCTTTGCTCTTCGCCATCGGCGATTCGACCGTGGTCTATGCCACCACCGAACCGACCGAAGCGTTGCTGCTGGGCGGTTACACGGCCGTGCTGGACGCGGGCCGACTGCTGCAGTACGGGCCCACGGCCGAGGTGTTCCGCCGACCCCGATCGCTGCGGGTGGCACGCGCCTTCAGTGACCCCCCAATGAACCTGATCAATGGCACGGCAATTGAGGGCGGTATGTTGCTCCAGGGCGGCGTGACGCTGGCGCTGGACCTGCCTGCCACCACGGCCGGCTCGGCCCTGACCCTGGGTGTACGCGCGGGCGCGCTGCGGTTGCAACCGCTTGGCGCCGACATGGCACTGCCCGGCAGCGTCGAACTCGCCGAGATCGCAGGCTCCGACACCTTCGTGCACGTACACACGCCAATCGGCGAGGTCGTCGCGCAGCTCACTGGCGTGCATGTTTTCGCGCTTGGCGAAACGGTGACGCTGTACCTGAACCCGGCCCAGGCCTATGTGTTCGACGCGGCCGGCGACCTGCTGGTCGCACCCCTCACCAAGGTGCGCTGACATGGCCCGCATCGACCTCGACCTGGCGCATGCCTACACGGCGAAGCCGCAGCGCGATGAAGACTATGCGCTGTTGCCGCTGAAGATGAGATTCGACGACGGCGGTGCCTATGCGCTGCTCGGCCCCTCGGGCTGCGGCAAAACGACGCTGCTGAACATTGTCTCGGGCCTTGTGAAGCCATCTCAAGGCAGCGTCAAGTTCGACGGCGCCGATGTCACCGGCCGCACGCCGCAGCAGCGCAACATTGCGCAGGTGTTCCAGTTCCCGGTCATCTACGACACGATGACAGTCGCCGAGAACCTCGCGTTCCCGTTGCGCAACCGTGGCGTCGCGACCGAGAAGATCAAGCAGCGCGTCGGCAAGATCGCCGAGATGCTCGAGATGAGCGGGCAGCTGGGCACCCGCGCCGCCGGCCTCACGGCCGACGCCAAGCAGAAGATCTCGCTCGGCCGCGGGCTGGTGCGTGAAGACGTGTCGGCGGTGCTGTTCGACGAGCCGCTGACCGTGATCGACCCGCACCTGAAGTGGCAATTGCGACGCAAGCTCAAGCAGATTCACCACGAGCTGAAGCTGACGCTGATTTACGTCACGCACGATCAGGTGGAAGCGCTGACCTTCGCCGACCAGGTGGTTGTGATGACGCGCGGCCGCGCGGTGCAGATCGGCAGTGCGTCGGATCTGTTCGAGCGCCCACAGCACACCTTCGTCGGCCACTTCATCGGTTCGCCGGGCATGAACTTTCTGCCAGCGCGCGCAGACGCTTCCGGTGTCAGCGTCGCGGGCCACCACGTGATGGCGGCAGGCGCCGCGCTGGCCGGCAGTGGCGACACGCTCAAGCTCGGCGTGCGGCCGGAGTACGTGGCGCTGGCGGCTTCGGGCTCGCCCGGCGCGCTGCCCGCGATCGTGACGCAGGCGCAGGACATCGGCACCTACTGGCTCGTGACGGCGCGCATCGTCGGCGACCCCGCCGAGTCGCTGATCCGCTCCCGGCTGCGCCCCGAGCAGGCGATTCCGGAAGTGGGCGACACGGTCTGGCTGACCATCGTCGGCGCGCACACCTGCTTTTACAGAGACGACGAACTGGTATCAGGGGTGAACGCATGAAGCCCGTCAACCAGAAAGCCTGGCTGCTGATCCTGCCCGTGGTTCTGTGCGTGGCCTTCTCGGCCATCCTGCCGCTGATGACGGTAGTGAACTACTCGGTGCAGGACATCATTTCGCCCGAGCGCCGCATCTTCGTCGGCACCGAATGGTTCAAGGCGGTGATGCGTGACGACGACCTGCATGGTGCGCTACTGCGCCAGATCACATTTTCGCTGGCGGTGCTGCTGGTCGAGATTCCGCTCGGCATCGCGCTCGCTTTATCGATGCCGGCCAAAGGCTGGAAGTCGTCGGCCGTGCTGGTGCTGGTCGCGATTTCGTTACTGATCCCGTGGAACGTGGTCGGCACAATCTGGCAGATCTTCGGTCGCACCGACATCGGCCTGATGGGCGCCACGCTCACATGGCTGGGCATCGACTACAGCTACACCGGCAACGCCACACAGGCCTGGCTCACCGTGCTGTTGATGGACGTTTGGCACTGGACTCCGTTGGTCGCGCTGTTGTGTTTTGCCGGCTTGCGCGCCATACCCGACGCCTACTATCAGGCCGCGAGCATCGACGGCGCATCGAAGTTGGCGGTGTTCCGCTACATCCAGCTGCCCAAGCTCAGAGGCGTTCTGATGATCGCCGTGTTGCTGCGTTTCATGGACAGCTTCATGATCTACACCGAGCCCTTCGTGCTGACCGGCGGCGGGCCGGGCAATGCCACGACCTTCCTGAGCCAGTATCTGACGCAAAAAGCGGTTGGCCAGTTCGATCTGGGCCCGGCGGCGGCCTTCTCTCTGATCTACTTTCTGATCATCCTGCTGCTGTGTTTCGTGCTCTACAACTGGATGCAGCGTGTGGGCACCGCAGACAAGGGGCCCGCGCAATGAAAAAGCGCCACATCTTTCTCATTGCCTACATCGTCTTTGCGCTCCTGCCCATCTACTGGATGGTCAACATGAGCTTCAAGACGAACCAGG